>BNTQ01000011.1 GCA_025996715.1 Bacteroidia bacterium
GGGAGTTGCGGTGGTATCTCCTATTTTTCAAAAAGGATTTTCTTTTAGCATAGAGGATTTTTACATCGATAATACACTTTTGGTGGGCATCATTGTTTCGTTGATAACTGCAATAGCAGGAATATACCTTAAAAATAAAAAATAACATTATGAACTCTCTTATTTTTGCATTCGTTTGTATTGGAGCAATTAGTGTGGTTGCGTGTGTGGCGGCTACTATCTTAACATATAGGGTTAATTTGAGATAGTGTTTTTGAAACTTGAAATTTTTGAAACTTTTTTTGCTCAACTTGTTATTGGTTTGGGAGTTATTGTTTATGCATGCGTGGGCATCCACAAACTGAATCATTCCAAGACTGCCATTGCCTAACTCATTTAGTAGTGTCCTAATACACTACTCATATATCCAAGCAAAGCCCGCCGAGCGGGGGCAAAAAAAAATCTACGCAATCTTTTCAATATTTTTGGTGCGGTGCAACTCCTCCAATTCTTCCAAGTGTTGTGTGAGTGACTCCTGTACGCTGCGGTGAATGGCAATGCGCCCCGAACTTGTATATTGCAGCACGCCGCAAGCCTTGTCCAACCTATCAAACAGCAGCACCAACTCGTCGCGGTGCCCTGTGAGTTCGATGGTGGTGAAGGCGGGCGTGATTTCCAAAATGCGGGCGGCGTGCTCGCGCACTATTTTTTCGACCTCGTTGCCTTTGAGTAGCACCTCGGTGGACAATTTGTACAGTGCCAATTCTTGATATACCACATCGTCGTTGGTATGGTAAAAGGCTTTGAGCACATCCACCAATTTGTCAATTTGGTTCACTACTTTTTCGACCATTTCTTGCGTAACGTTTACCACAATGGTAAATTTGTGCACTCCTTTGAGTGCCGACGCCGACACGGTGAGGCTCTCAATGTTGATGTGCCGCCGCGTAAAAATAATGGTTACTCTGTTGAGCAAACCCACAGCGTTTTCGGTAAATACGGTAATGGTGTATTCTTGCATATTCGTATTCATATTTATTCAAATCTAATTTTATCAAACGGAGCACCGGCGGGAATCATAGGAAATACATTATCCTCCGGCGCAATTTTTATTTCTAACAAAAACGCATCGGGGCTATTGAGCATAGCGTCAATGCCTTGTTGCAATTCTTCGCGTTTGGTTACACGATAAGAGGCGATGCCGTAGGCTTTTGTCAAGGTCAAATAATCGGGGCTTTGCAATGGGGTAAACGAATAGCGGCGTTGATGAAACAACTGTTGCCACTGCCGCACCATGCCCAAAAAACTATTGTTGAGCACCACAATTTTAACGCCTATTTGGTCTTGCATAATGGTGCCCAATTCTTGCAAGGTCATTTGAATGCCGCCATCGCCTACAAACAGCACCACCTCTTGCTTGGGGGCTGCCACCTTGGCGCCAATAGCCGCGGGCAATCCAAAGCCCATAGTGCCCAGCCCGCCCGATGTAACCACCGAGCGCGTGCTGTTCACTTTGAAGTAGCGCAGTGCTATCATTTGTTGCTGCCCCACGTCGGTAACCAATATGGCATTGCCTTGCAGACTGTCGCTCACGGTAGCCACCGCCTCGCCTATGGTAATATCGCCTGCAGCAGGATGCAAAGTTTTGTCTATCACTTTTTGATTTTCGACAAGTTGCAACGGCGCAAAAGATTGTATCCACTCGGTATGTTTTGCCTTATTTATTTTTTGCACCAACAAAGGTAAAGTTTCTTTGAGGTTGCCCACCACCGGAAAATCAGCGTGGACGTTCTTATTGACCTCTGCCTTGTCAATTTCGAGATGCACAATTTTTGCCTGTTGAGCATACACTTTCACATCGCTGGTTACGCGGTCGTCAAAGCGCATACCCATTGCAATGAGCACGTCGCACTCGTTGGTTTTGGCGTTGGGCGCGTAGTTGCCGTGCATTCCCAGCATTCCCTTGTTGAGCGGATGCTGCTCGCTCACAGCCGATTTGCCAAGAATTGTCCACCCAAATGGGATGTCGGCTTTTTCTAAAAACGACACCACCTCTTGCTCGGCGTTAGCCAATACCACTCCTTGTCCGAGCAAGGCAAATGGTTTTTTGGCTGCGTTGATAGCCGCTGCAGCCGCCTCTATTTCTTGTTTTTCAACAGTAGGGTTGGGTTGGTAACTACGAATGTAATTGCATTTTTGATAATTAAAATCCACCTCGCCAAGTTGTGCATTTTTTGTAAAATCGATGAGCACAGGTCCCGGACGTCCTGTGCCGGCAATGTAAAATGCTTTGGCAACAGCCTCTGCAATGTCGCGTGCATCGGTAACTTGGCAATTCCATTTGGTAGTGGGCATCGACATTCCCACCATATCGGTTTCTTGAAAAGCATCGGTGCCCAGCAGCGCAGCACTCACCTGTCCCACAATGCACACCAATGGTGTGGAATCAATCATTGCATCGGCAATGCCTGTGATGAGGTTGGTGGCGCCCGGACCCGAAGTCGCCAAGCACACCCCCACCTTGCCGCTCACGCGGGCGTAACCTTGTGCGGCGTGCACCGCTCCTTGTTCGTGCCGCACCAAAATGTGCCGCAACTCGCGCGAATAGTCGTATAACCTGTCGTACACCGGCATAATGGCACCGCCAGGGTAGCCAAAAATAGTGTCCACCCCTTCGCCAATAAGTGCTTGCAACAAGGCATCAGAACCTGTTATCATATTTTAAATTTATAAATTAAACCAAAAAATTATTCCATTTTGAGCACTGCCAAAAATGCTTCTTGCGGCACCTCCACGTTGCCCACTTGCCGCATACGTTTTTTGCCCTTCTTTTGTTTTTCGAGCAATTTGCGCTTGCGCGAAATGTCGCCGCCGTAACACTTTGCCAGCACATCTTTGCGCACGGCTTTTACAGTTTCGCGGGCAATAATTTTTGCACCAATGGCTGCCTGAATCGCCACATCAAACTGCTGGCGCGGGATGAGTTCCTTCAATTTTTCGCACATTTTGCGTCCAAAGTCGTAGGAGTGGTCGCGGTGAATGAGTGTGGACAAAGCATCCACCTGCTCGCTGTTGAGCAAAATATCCAACTTGACCAACTCGGCAGGGCGGTAGTCAATCACTTGATAGTCAAACGAGGCGTAGCCCCGCGAGATGCTTTTGAGTTTGTCGTAGAAGTCAAAAACCACCTCGCTCAGCGGCATATCCAAAGTGAGTTCAACGCGCGTGGGCGAGATAAAATGCTGGTTTTTGAGGATGCCGCGTTTGTCTAAGCACAATTTCATTACTGTGCCAAGGTAGTCGGTTTTGGTAATCACTTGTGCGCGAATGTAAGGCTCTTCCACGTGGTCAATCAGCGTGGGCGCAGGCAATCCCGATGGGTTGTGCACTGTAACCTCCTCGCCTTGCGTGGTATAGACTTTGAACGATACGTTGGGCACCGTGGTGATTACGTCCATATCAAATTCGCGGTACAATCGCTCTTGAATAATTTCCATGTGCAGCAATCCCAAAAATCCGCAGCGGAAGCCAAAACCCAATGCCAATGACGATTCCGGTTCAAAAGTGAGCGAGGCATCGTTGAGTTGCAATTTTTCTATGGAGGCGCGCAGGTCTTCGTATTCGTCGGTGCTCACAGGATAAATGCCCGCAAACACCATCGGTTTCACGTCCTCAAAGCCCGAAATGGCGGCAATTGCAGGATGTTCGCAAGTAGTAATAGTGTCGCCCACTTTGACCTCGGCAGCGGCTTTGATGCCCGATATGATGTAGCCCACATCGCCCGTGTGCACTTGGCTGCGAGGCTCCATGGCGAGGCGCAAAATGCCTACTTCGTCGGCAACATATTCTTTGCCTGTGTTGATAAACTTGACCCGCTCTCCCTTGTGAATAGTGCCGTTCACAATTTTGTAGTAGGCAATAATTCCGCGAAAAGAATTGAATACGCTGTCAAAAATCAATGCTTGCAAAGGGGCATTTTCGTCGCCTTTTGGGGCGGGGATGCGTTCTATCACTGCCCGCAAAACGGCATCCACATTCAATCCTGTGCGGGCGCTCACGGCAATAATTTCTTCGCGTTGGCAGCCAATCAAATCCACAATTTGGTCGCTCACATCGTCCACCATTGCCGCGTCCATATCAATTTTGTTGATGATGGGAATTATCTCCAAATCGTGTTCCAGCGCCAGATAGAGGTTGGCAATGGTTTGCGCTTGTATGCCCTGCGTGGCGTCCACCACCAACAGCGCGCCCTCGCAAGAGGCAATGGCACGGCTCACTTCGTAACTAAAATCAACGTGTCCGGGAGTGTCAATCAGGTTGAGCGTGTATTTTTTTCCATCCTGCTCGTAGTCCATTTGTATGGCGTGGCTCTTGATGGTAATGCCTTTTTCGCGCTCCAACTCCATATCGTCGAGCACCTGCGCCTCCATATCGCGACCGGTAACGGTGCCGGTAAGTTCCAACAAACGGTCGGCCAGCGTGCTTTTGCCGTGGTCAATGTGGGCAATGATGCAAAAATTGCGAATGTGTTTCAAAGTTTCAAAATTTCAGGTTGCAAATTATTTGTTGCCATAATGTTTGTATGCCGACAGTACAGAAACTGTTCGCGTTGCATCTATAACCCTATACACGATTTTACTTTGCCCTGCGCTACCTGCTCCAATGAGCGGTCTATGCGAGCCAGCATATCGGGAGTAAAATATTCGTCATACTCCTTGTCGTTACTAACGGAAGAGGATACGGGCATAACGGTATAACTCTTGTTGTTGCGCCGCAGGATTATCCGTATGCCTTGGTCGGACATATCCAGAAATTTCTTTTGCCTTGTCCTGAAATTATTGCTGCTAACTTCTATCGTTTCCATAATTTGAAATGTTTATAGAATAAAAGAATGCAAAGATAACATTTTTCTATGAATTAAGCAAGCGGACAGATATAAATCCTGCCAATTAACAGCAATCAGCGACCAATGAGCACTGTTGCCCATTGGTCGCTGCTCGCTGTAAAACTGGTCGCTGTTATTGCGAGGCACAACCTCACCTATTATAAAATACGTTCTAAAAATCCGGCAATCACTTTTCCTCTATAGAAACACTTGGACCGTTCAAGGTGAATCCGCCGGCAGCCCCACCGCCGCCGCCTGATGCATACATTCCTCCGGGTGCAGCATGTCCAAGTCCGGCAGCACTTCCTTCTCCTTTCGTTTGACCGCCTAAAGCCGCAGTAGCAACACCTGATACGGCAGGTGAACTTGACCCTTTTTTAATATCTGATGTATATTCACTTGATGGGAAAATAAGAATGTGCATAGCACCAAGCCCACCACGGGAGGCTTTTGCATAAGTTTTATTCTCTGTATAATTATTTCTTCCTTCGGAACCAAGTGTCTTATCAGCATTACCAGAAGACGTAATTCCACCGACATGATTAGCGGCAGCACCGCCTGAGCCTCCACCTCCATATCCTACTTCAATAGTAATGATATCACCGGCGAAAACGAGATGCACCCCTGTTTTAATTTGTCCGTTTCCACCTTTAACTCCATTGCTAGAGGATTGGGTACCGTTCACATTTTGAGAAGGACCATCTACTTTCGATCCTCCGTTGGCTCTTGCTATTTCGATTTCATTCAATTTCAATACCGTAGGACCTCCATTTGCGGACCATCCCGCATCTGCTGCGGTAAAATTCTTATCAGAAGACTTTTCATTATAATCCCTTGCCGCAGCCGCTCCGGTTCCCCCTGCCCCTCCTCCTACTAAGGTATAGGATAAGTTTCCGACAGTGAGTACTTGGTAGGAGTATGATTGTTTTCCTCCCCAAACATCCAGCGGAAGCACTATGGAAGAAGATGGGGGAGAAACTGGGGGGAGAGAGGGATCATCCTCAATGGGAATATCAGTTGTAGCAAGAGTGGATAAATATTGAATATAATCATCTGTCAGCGTTAGTAAGTCTCCGTCTCCGGTTTTGTTGAATCCTGCACCATGTGCGCTATAATCGAAACCGTAAACATTTCCATCCGGACGGGCAAGGACTGTTGTATATCTCGCTATCAACTTGTTTTCTGCATCAAAAACAACCGTTACATATACATCGCATGTTTTAAATAAGGTATATCGATAATCTCCGGCGACCTCTCCACTTTCTCCAATAGTATAGGTAGTCGATGTAGTGTATTCAATATAGTTGGTCTTTGCGGTTTCAAAAGTCTTTGACACTTCTGACGTACTTGTTACCGACTGATTTGAGACCTACAAAGTCTTTCTTCCCTTTGGTAGGATAACATAAAAAATATAACTTTGTGGGTTGAATCTACAGTTCGCTGAAAAAGTTTTGTGGAATGGGAAAGTTTTGTACCTTTGTGCACTTTTGCACAAAAAAACTATGGCAGACAACGACATATTATCGCGTTTAGACGGCATTCAGCATAAGTTTGAGGAGATTGGGCAGCAATTGTCCGACCCCGACGTGATTGCTGATATGAAGCGTTATGTGCAACTCAACAAAGAGTATAGCGAATTGCAACCTGTTGTGAAAGCCTGCGCAGACTACAAAAATCTTCTTAGCAATATCAGGGGCGCGCGCGATATTTTGGCTAACGAAAAAGATGCTGATATGCGCGAAATGGCACGCGAAGAATTGGTGCAATGGGAGGCTATTCAACCGCAAAAGGAAGAAGAAATTAAGTTGTTGCTCATCCCCGCCGACGAGCAGGATACCCACGATGCCATTCTCGAAATCCGTGCAGGAACAGGCGGCGACGAAGCCTCTATTTTTGCCGGCGACTTGTTTCGTATGTACAGCAAATATATCGAATCGCGCGGCTGGAAGTTAGACGTAACCTCGTTTTCGGAAGGCACCATGGGCGGCTACAAAGAGATTGTGTGCAAAGTTTCGGGCGAAAAAGTATATGGTACTTTGAAGTATGAAAGCGGCGTGCATCGCGTGCAGCGCGTGCCGCAAACCGAAACGCAGGGGCGCGTGCACACCTCGGCAGCCTCAGTGGCAGTGCTGCCCGAAGCCGACGAAGTGGATGTAGAACTCAAAGATGCCGACATCCGCATCGAAACTTTTTGCTCGTCGGGAGCGGGCGGGCAGTCGGTCAACACTACCTATTCGGCGGTGCGGCTCATACACATCCCCACCGGCATTACCGTGCAGTGCCAAGACGAGCGCTCGCAACTGAAAAACAAAACGCGGGCTATGGAAGAACTCCGCACCCGCATCTACAACATTGAGTACCAAAAATACTTGGACGAAATTGCCGGCAAACGCAAAACTATGGTCTCCACCGGCGACCGCTCTGCCAAAATTCGCACCTACAATTACCCGCAAAGTCGTATGACCGACCACCGCATTGGCTACACCGTCTATAATCTCCCCGCCTTTGTGGATGGCGATATTCAGGACGTGATAGACCATTTGCAAATGGCCGAAAACGCCGAGCGGCTCAAGAGTAGCGGCGAGGAGCGGTAAAAATCACACGCCTTTTTTTCTGTTGCGAACAACTTCGATGACGGCAGGTAGAATGGATATAAAAATGATGGCTACCACCAGAATTTGCAGGTTGTGCTTCACAATGGGCAAGCCTCCAAAGAAATAACCCGTCAGCAAAAAGAGTGTTGCCCACGCGCAACCACCCACTATGTTGTACATTGCAAAATGGCGATAGGTCATTTTGCCCATGCCTGCCACAAACGGTGCAAAGGTGCGCACGATGGGCACAAAGCGCGCCAAAATAATGGTTTTGCCGCCATATTTTTCGTAAAAATGATGCGTTTTCTCTAAGTATTTTTGCTTAAATATCTTTGAATTGGGGTTGCCAAATAGCGATTTGCCAAAGAATTGTCCAATGGTGTAGTTCACAGCATCGCCCAAAATAGCGGCAGTTATCATAAGCAGCAGCAGCAGGGCAATGTTGAGATGGTTGGTGGTAGCCGTGCAGAGCGTTCCTGCCACAAACAACAACGAATCACCGGGCAAAAAAGGCGTTACCACCAAACCTGTTTCGCAAAAAATAATCATAAACAAAATAGCGTAAACCCAAGTGTCGTATTGCTCCACAAGTTTACTCAAATACACATCAAGGTGCAAAAACAAATCAACAAACTGCATTAAGTATTCCATAACGTTCTATTCAAAATTTAATTTACAATGATAAACTTGCTTTCACAGCCTCCACAACGGCACTCGTAAAACCCTTGTGCTCTAAGGTATTTAGCCCCTTGATGGTGTATCCCTTGGGGGTGGTTACTCTGTCAATTTCGGCTTCGGGGTGGGCATTGGTCAATTGCAGCAAACTCACTGCGCCTTGCAGGGTTTGCAGTATAATGTTTTTGGCAACAGTGGGCGCAAAGCCAATCTCCACGCCTGCTCGCATATTGGCACTCACGTAGCGCATCGCATAAGCAATGCCGCACGACGAAAGCGCGGTGGCGGCAGCCATTTGTTCTTCGGCTATGAGCAAGGTTTTGCCTAAACTGTCAAACAATTTCACAACAATTTCTTGCTGCGCCTGCGAGGCGTTGCGAGACGAAATAAAACTCATACTTTGTTGCACCGCAATAGCGGTATTGGGAATGATGCGAAACAGCGGCAAGGCAATGCCGCATTCGTTTTGCAAGTTATCCAGCGTAACCCCGGCGGCTACCGAAATCAGTATTTTATCAACCGACAATGCGCTACGAATTTCTTGCAACACCGTAGGCACTAACCAAGGTTTTACAGCAAGCACCACCACGTCCGCCTTTTGCACCAATTGACTATTGTTGTTCAATGTGCAACAACCCTGCGCTGCCAAGGGTGCCAAAATGGCTGCGTTCACATCTGCAACCAACAACTGTTGCGGGGCAATTTGCTTGCTGCCCAGCAAGCCTTGGGCAATGGCTCCGCCTATATTGCCCGCCCCAATAATGCCTATGTTCATAGTAATTTTGATAAGTATAACAAAAAACCCCACTTACACGAAGCGGGGTCGGATATGAAAACAACAAAACACACAATCGTTTACTCTGCTACTACTTCGGCAGGAGCGGCTTCTTCCTTTTGGCAAGGTTTTTCGCCTTCTTCTTTTTTGCAGCAGGCTGGTTTTTCAATGCTGGTAGCGGCTACATAGTAGGCACCTGATTCACTGCATTTGGTAACAACGCCGGTGATGGTGAGTGCTTTTTTGCAGCATTTCTTTTTGCAGCAAGCCTTTGCGCCTTCTTCGGCAACAGGGGCACCTTCTTCCTTGTGACAAGGTTTGGCGCCTTCTTCGGCTGCAGGAGCACCTTCTTTGTGACAAGGTTTGTCACCTTCTGCTTTTTTGCAGCACTTTTTTGCAGCACAGAGCGTGCTATCTACAAGCACAGGCACGTTAGCAACGGTGTCGGTGCCGTAAACTGCCAACTGACCGGGAGCAACAGGAGCCGCTTTGCCGGTAAAAACAACAGTTTGACCTTCCAATGTACTAATGGTAGCAATCAATTGGTCAACTTCAATACTTTTGGGTTTAACCCCGCCGCCACAGGCTGCTATAGCCACTGCGGCAATCGCCATAAACAAAACTTTTTTCATAGAAATAATAATTAAACGGTAAAGAAAGATAAATAATCTGCTCAAATGCGCTACGAAGGTAATACTTCTTTTTTTACACTTGCAAACATTTGTAATCAAAACAAACAAGTTTTAACGTTTTTTACAATACATAAATACTTATTTTGTAAACAGAACAGAAATTAAATTGTAATTTTGTTGTATTCCATGTTGAAATTTTAGAGTAGAAACAATGTCCACCAAGTTATTTAATTCCATCATTGTAGGACCCATACGCAGCAGGCGTTTGGGGACTTCGTTGGGCATCAATTTATTGCCGCAAAATAGCAAATGGTGCAACTACGAATGCGTGTATTGCGAGTGCGGATGGCGCACGCCGCTGCCCGCACCGCTTGCTTTGCCCTCTTGCCAAGAAGTGCAGGAGCAATTGGAGCAAAAGTTGCAAGCCTTGCAGGCAGCCCATACGCTGCCCGATGTAATTACCTTTTCGGGCAATGGCGAACCCACCATGCATCCTCAGTTTGCGGAGATTATGGGGCAAGTGTTGCGGTTGCGCAACCAATATGCCCCCAACACGCGCGTGTGTGTGCTCACCAACGCCACGCTCATTGGCAAGCCGGAAGTGCGCGAGGCGCTGCAAAAAACAGACATCACCATGCTCAAATTGGATGCCGGCAACGAGGCTATGCTGCAAACCATCAACCAACCGCAAATGCCCACCAGCATTGAAAAATTGCTGAGCGATATGCAACATTTTGGCAGCCGCCTTGTGATTCAAACTATGTTTTTGCGAGGCACAATCGACGGAAAGCCTGTGGACAACACGCAAAGCGACGAGGTAGAGACTTGGCTGCATTGCATTGAGCGTTTGCATCCCATCGAAGTTGTGCTCTACACCCTTGATAGGGAAACGCCTGCCGAACATTTGGAAAAAATAAATTTAGCAACCTTAGAATCCATTGCCCAGCGTGTGAGGGCATTGGGCATCATTGCCAAAACGTATGAATAACTTAACAAAAATGCCTTTTCGGCGCATCACTATCAAAATTGGCAGCAATGTGCTCACCGCCCCGCAGCACGGCTTGGACGCGGCGCGCTTGTCGGCATTGGTGGCGCAAATAGCCGCCCTCTATCATCAAGGGATAGAAATCATTGTGGTATCGTCTGGGGCAGTGGCAGCGGGGCGCGGCGAGTTTGCCGCCCTGCGCAAACAAGATGCTGTGCAAGCCCGCCAACTCTACTCCGCCATAGGGCAGGCAAAATTAATTCAACTCTACTACGAGTTATTTCAACAACACAATATTGTATGCGGACAGGTGCTCACCACCAAAGAAAATTTTCGTTCGCGCCGCCACTACCTTACTATGCAGGGCTGCGTGGCGACTATGCTGGCAAACGGCGCCATTCCCATTGTAAACGAAAACGACACCGTGTCGGTGAGCGAATTGATGTTTACCGATAATGACGAATTGTCGGGTTTGATGAGTGAAATGATGAACGCCGATGCCCTCGTTATTTTGAGCAACGTGGACGGCATTTACAATGGCGACCCTCACAATTCTCAGTCAAAAATTATACGAGAGGTGCGCTCGCGTGCCGACGATTTTGCGCAATTTATTACCCACAACAAGTCGGAATTTGGGCGCGGCGGAATGCTCACCAAAGCCGAAATTGCCAGTCGCACCGCTGCTGCCGGCATCGAGGTGTTCATTGCCAATGGCAAGCGCAACAACATTCTTACCGATTGGGCTGCCCATCCCAACGAAACATTGTGCACGCATTTTGTTGCCAAAAAACAAAAAACATCAAGCATCAAAAAATGGATACACCACACGCAAGCCTTTGCCACGAGCGCGTTGGTGGTCAATGCAGGCGCGGTGGAGGCACTGCGCAAGGCAGCGGTGAGCCTGCTGCCCATTGGCGTAACCCGCATTGTGGGCACTTTTGAAAAAGGCGATGTGGTCAAAATTATGGACGAACAAGACGCCATAATAGGAGTGGGCAAAGTTACCTGCAACAGCGAAAAAGCCTCACAAGTCATAGGTAAAAAAGGAGAAAAAGAATTGGTGCACTACAATTATTTGTTTTTGCAGTAGCGGCAACTAACGAGAGGCACTATTTGTGGGCAAAAATCAATAATTATTTCAAAAAACTTGCAGAATTGTAAAATAATTACGAAATTTGCAGCCTTTTGGGAGTGAGAGGTAAGAGAGATTACGAATTAATAACTAACATTTAATCGCTTGGATACCAGAAACAACAGCCGTCCATATTTTGGGACACGACCAACTTTTGGCGGTAGCCGCCCCTATCAGGGACGCCGTCCGCAGACCCATAACAATGATATTGGGTACAAAATCAACCGCGAAATTCGCGCCGCAGAGGTGCGTTTGGTGGGCGAAAATATTGAGAATGCAGGCGAGGTGTATAGCCTGCAAGATGCCTTAAAAATAGCCGAGGCACAGGGTTTGGATTTGGTTGAAATTTCGCCCACAGCCGAGCCGCCTGTGTGCAAGGTATTGGATTTGCAAAAATTTTTGTACCAGCAGCGGCGCAAGCAAAAAGAGATGAAAGCCAATGCGGTAAAAGTGGAAGTCAAGGAAATTCGTTTTGGTCCCTCCACCGGCGAGCACGACTATCAGTTTAAATTAAAGCACGCCGAAAATTTTTTGAAGGATGGCGACAAAGTGCGTGCCTATGTATTTTTTAGAGGGCGTGAAATTAGTTTTGCAGAACAGGGAGAGGCTTTGTTGGCGCGCTTTGCCAGCGATTTGAGTGAACTTTCAAAAGTAGAATCGCTGCCCAAATTGGAGGGCAAGCGAATGAATATGATTTTGGTACCCAAAAAATAGTTTTTCGGTTTATAGTTTTTAATTTTTAGTTTTCAAAACAATGCCTAAGATGAAAACCAACTCGGGAGCAAAGAAGCGTTTTGTGCTCACGGGTTCAGGAAAAATCAAACGCAAACACGCCTTTTTGCGTCATATTTTGACCAAAAAAGGCACCAAGCAAAAACGTAATTTGTCGCATTCGGGCTTAGTGCATCCGCACGACGAGCGGCAGGTACACAACTTGCTTGTAAAATAGTTATTAACCGAATGAATTAGCAGGAAAGAATTGCCGTAGTGGGCAGTCGCTAACCATTCATAAAACAAAAGGAGAGAGAAATGCCACGTTCAGTGAACAATGTCGCTTCCCGTGCGAAGCGCAAAAAAGTACTCAAACTTGCCAAAGGCAACTTCTTGTCGCGCCGCAATGTGTGGACGGTTGCCAAAAACACAATTGAAAAAGGCTTAACCTACGCCTACCGCGACCGCAAGGTCAAAAAGCGCGATTTCCGCTCGTTGTGGATTCAGCGCATCAATGCGGCAGTGCGCCCTTTGGGACTAACCTACTCTGAGTTTATTGGCAAAGTCAATGCCAAAGGCTTGCAAATCAACCGCAAGGTGCTTGCCGATTTGGCAATGAACCACCCCGATGCCTTCAAAGCAGTGGTGGAGCAGGTAAAGTAGCCGAGTGTAACACCTCATTTTTATGTCCGATACCTTTGACCCGCATACAGAAACCGAAACGCCATCCGACCCCGACAATGCAATTCGTCCATCGGGTTTTGGTCAGTTTAGGGGGCAAGACAAGGTAATTGACAATCTCAAAGTCTTTGTGCAAGCGGCATCGCTGCGGCACGAAGCACTTGACCATACCTTGTTGCACGGTCCGCCGGGATTGGGCAAGACCACTCTTGCCAAAATTATTAGCAACGAAATGGGCGTGGGTTTCAAAGTAACTTCGGGTCCCGCTATCGACAAACCGGGCGACCTTGCAGGCTTGCTCACAGGTTTGGAGGTGAACGATGTGCTGTTCATTGACGAAATTCACCGCCTAAGCCCCATTGTAGAGGAGTTTTTGTACTCTGCGATGGAGGATTTTACCATCGACATAATGATAGACAAAGGTCCTTCGGCGCGGTCTATCCGCCTCAAACTAAATCCTTTTACTTTGGTGGGTGCCACCACGCGCAGCGGCTTGCTCACTGCACCCATGCGGGCGCGATTTGGCATCACCTGCCATTTGCAATACTACGACAGCCAAGTGCTGACGGGCATTGTGCAACGCTCGGCAACGATTTTGGACATTGCCATTACAGGCAAAGCAGCGCAAGAAATTGCCACCCGCAGCAGGGGCACGCCCCGCATTGCCAACGCTTTGCTACGGCGCGTGCGCGACTTTGCCCAAGTGAAGGGGCGCGGCGAAATTGACCTCGAAATAACGCAGTACTCTTTGGATGCGCTCAGCGTGGACAAACACGGATTGGACAAAATGGACAATACTATTTTGCGCACCATTATCGAAAAATTCAAAGGCGGACCCGTAGGGCTGTCCACGCTGGCAACAGCCGTGAGCGAAAATGCAGAAACCATCGAAGAAGTGTATGAACCGTTTCTCATCAAAGAGGGCTTTATTATGCGCACTCCGCGCGGACGCGAAGCCACCGAATTTGCCTACCAGCATTTGCAATATCCCTTTCGTGCAAAACATGCAGGAGGGCTTTGGGAATAATGGATAATTTTATTTTTACCTATGCCTTCATTTTTACGCTACATAATGTTGCCAACGGTGTTATGGGTTCTTCCTATATCGCTGTGCGCCAATGATAGCCTGCGTTACAAGGCGGCGCAGATGCTTGTGGTGGGGTTTAGAGGGGCAATGCTCACGCCGCAAAATCACATCTACAACGATATAAAAACTTTGCACATTGGTGGAGTGATTTTGTTTGATTACGATGCCATTAACAAAACTTACGAGCGCAACATTTTTTCGCCCGCGCAAGTGAAAAAATTATGCCGCGATTTGCAAGCAATAGACGCAAAATTGCTCATCGGCATCGACCAAGAAGGAGGGAAAGTGAATAGGCTCAAAGAAAAAAGAGGATTTGCCCACACGGTAACCGCCCAATACTTGGGCACATTGAACAATGCCGACAGCACTCGCTACTATGCCAAAAGTTGTGCGCAGCAATTGAAAAAATTAGGTTTTAACCTCAACTTTGTACCTTGCGTCGATTTGAATATCAACCCGCGCTGTCCGGTGATAGGTGGCGTGGAGCGTAGTTTTTCGGCAGATAGCAAAGTGGTGCAAACGCACGCCGCTATTTGGGTACAAGAGCATCACAAGCAGGGCATTTTGACTTCGCTCAAACATTTTCCCGGGCACGGCAGCAGCACCAAAGATTCGCACAAAGGCATTGCCGATGTGTCGGAAACGTGGACAGACAAAGAGTTGCAGCCCTATCGCTATTTTGTTGCCAACCCCATGTGCGATATGATAATGGTGGCACACGTGTTCAATCGCCGCATCGACCCCGATTATCCTGCCTCGTTGTCGCAAAAAATAATACAGGGTTTGCTGCGCCAGCAATTGAAATACAAGGGTTTGGTCATCACCGACGACTTGGCAATGGGCGCCATTGCCGAGCATTATTCGTTGGAACAAGCCTTAGAAAAAGCCATCAACGCAGGTGCGGATATGCTCATTTTGAGCAACAATGGTAACTCCTATAACCCACAATTGGCAAAGGATGCCGTGGATGTGATTGAAAAATTGGTGCAGCAGGGTAGGGTAGAATCCTCCGGAATTGACGAAGCCTATCGTCGCATTGTTGCTCTCAAAAATAAACTCAAACCTTAGTTGTCATCTTTGGGTTCTTCTATTGCCTTGTTGGTGGGGAGGGCAAACTGCAAGTAAGTGATGGCGTAGCCTTGGGCAGAAAATAATTTTTCGTAGGCGGTTTTTATGGACAGAAATTGAGAGTTCTCTTTTTTGTGTAATTCCTCCATATACAAATCGTTAGAAGCGCATAGCGGAGCAATATGATTGTGCAGTAGCAAGGCTTTGGCGTATTGGTGCAGGTTGCGGCTGTCGGTTTTGAGGTGCACAATGCCATTGTTTTCTATTATCTGCTGATAGCGTTTGAGAAACAGCGATGAACACAGCCGCCGCCGCCATTTGGCGGGCTGCGGGTCGGGAAATGTGAGCCAAATTTCGTTCACTTCGTTGGGGGCAAACAAGGCGGTAACCACATCAATTTTGGTGCGCACAAAGGCGACATTGGGCAAGTGCAGTTCGGTGGCGGTTTTGGCACCCCTCCACAGCCGCGCCCCTTTGATGTCGATGCCAATGAAATTGCGCTGCGGAAACATTTGTGCCATTTCCACCGTGTACTCGCCGCGCCCGCAACCCAACTCCAAAGTGATGGGGTGGTTGTTGTGAAAAAAATCGCTGTGCCAACGCCCTTTCAAAGGATGAGCACCACCCAAAAGGCTCATAAAATCGGGCTGGAACAAGAGCGCAAAAGTTTCGTTTTCCTGAAAACGTGCTAATTTATTTTTTCCCATAACGAGATTTAAAACAATATAATATGTTGAAAAAATCAACGATTATGAAGCATCCACGATGTCTTTTATTTTGTCAAACAATTGTTCACAAGGCATCATTTTTTGTGCTTGTTCATCCATGCACGATACCACGCGGAAACTCTTGTCCAACGCGGCTTGCTCCAAATATACCTGCCGCACGGCTTGCTGAAATTTGAGGTCTGCCTCGTGAATATCTTGTTTGCCTTGCAAATAACTGCGGTCGTCGCCTTGCCGTTGTTGCTGCAAAACCTGTTGGGTAAACGAAAAAGGCACATCCAAAAACAAACTGAGTTGCGGTTGTGGAATGCCAAATTCTTCGTATTCCAAGCGCATCACCCATTCCCGCAAAGCACGGCGGTCGGCTTCGTTGCTCATTTTTGCCCCTTGAAATGCAACGTTGGAATATACATACCTATCCACCATTACAAAGCAACCCTCGTCTATCCATTTTTGCAGTGTGGATGCGGCATCGCGGCGGTCTTCGGCAAAGAGTAATGCCACCAAATAGGGATGTACTTCGTTGATTTTGCCAAAATCTCCGCGCAAAAATTGGGCAATGAGGTTGCCAAAAGTACCTGTTTCCACGCGCGGAAAATGCATACTGCGCACCTGCCTACCTTGCTTTTGCATATACTCTGCCAGCAGGCGCATCTGCGTGCTTTTGCCCGCCCCATCTATACCTTCTATGACAATGAAATTGAGCATTTTATGTTAAATCGTTTCTAAAAAAAATAGATATTGAAATTTATTTTATATTTTTTTTGACATATTAGTGTTTTCCCCGCAACTTTGCCCAATGAATCACAAAATATAACCGAAGTAGAAACAGATTTTTTTTCCATCCGCTATCCATTTCCTTTATCACTCGAATATTTTCTTTTAGTCCATCAATACGGCGAGTGTTGGAAATTCCTTCTGTATTGTACACCACCACTGGAAAATGCAGGTGCAAAAATTTATGATGTGCGATGTAGCATTGTTTGAAAAATTTTAAGTCGGCAGACATTCGGTATTGTTCATCAAAAGGATATTTTTGCAACAATTCCGTTTTGACAAAAGCGCTTTGGTGGCAAAAAAACATCCGGTGCTTATTACAAGGCTCCGATGCTATCTTTTCCGTCAAATCGCCATTTTTATTTTTTACTAAGATATTGCCATAAACAATATCAAAATCAGGATATTGGGCAAGCGCATCAACAAATATCTGAACGGTTTGTTGGTCAACAAATACATCTCCACTATTGAGCAGGCATATCCATTGCCCGTTTGCCATAGCAATACCCTTATTCATAGCATTGTAGATACCCGTATCTTTTTCCGAAATTAATACTGAAATGTTGTTAGAATACGCTTTGATAATATCCAGCGTACCATCTGTAGAACCGCCATCTATAACAATATATTCCACAGCGCGGTAAGTTTGATTGACCACACTTTCTATAGTGTTTCTAATAGATTTGACGTTGTTGAATACCACCGTAACAACAGATATAAGAGGAGTTGTTGCATTCATTTTTTATGACATTAAAAATTGATAAATTGCAAGCGTTTGTTTGACCGTTTTATCCCAAGAAAATAATTCTAACCTTTTTGTTCCCCGCTGTATAATGTCTTTCCGCAGAGAAAAATTGGTCAAGATTGTATCAATAGTTTCGGCAATAGATGAAGGATTATTGGGGTCAAAATAGAGTGCTGCATCGCCTGCAATTTCCGGAAAACAACTTGCATTACTCAATAACACAGGAGCATTACAAGCCCACGCCTCTAAAATAGGAATGCCAAATCCTTCATATAGAGAAGGAAAAATAAAAGCAATAGAATTGGCATAAATATAGCTTAGTTCATCATCGCTTATTCCGACTATCGAAATTACATTATCTCTAATATCCAACTCTTTCAATCTTTGTAATTCTCTATCAGAAAATGATTTACCACCTGCACAGACAACAAAAAGGTCGCTATCCTTTCGTATTATTGGTGCAGTAGCGTCAATAAACGCATCAAAATTTTTATATCCGCCACGTCCTCCTACAAACAGCAAATAGCGTTGCGGCAGTGGTATTTTGGGCTTTTGGACTTGTGTTAATTGTAGTGAAGAACCGTGATATACAACCTCTATTTTGCTACTTTCTATGCCAAAAATATCTACAATATCACGTTTGGTGTTTTCTGATACTGCAATAATTTTGTCTGCCCTACGAGCAAAATTTAATTTTTCAGGCCAAGGTTTAGTACCTGCTATTTGTTTTTCCGGAATCATATCGTGAATGGTAAATACCATTTTTTTGTCCGGAGGCAAGCCACGAAGCAAATGTGCATCAGAATCGGTAGGGTGGTATATATCGTAAGAGGCGGCATTCTTTAGATTACGATGTATCCTAACATTGTTGAATCCCGCAAACAAAGATTTTGGGTCATTAAAAAAGAGATGGTTGTATTCTTTATCAGACAGTAAATAGCAATTTTTGATGAAACGTCCTGCTACTTTTGCATCTTGCCCCAAAACGTTCATACCTTTGAGCAACTCGTAGTGGTACCTCGATATACCGCCCATCTTTTGGGCTGAAAAAATATGTGAATCATAAAGTATTTTCATCATTTATTTGTTTTCATTTTACGTGTAACATCTATTCTGCAAACTTGAAAATCATCTTCGTAGATGGTTAATTTTAGTATATACGCTTTATCCATTTTGCTTGAATTGTAGTTTAAAAATTTCTTTTTGTCGTTCAATTTCTGTTTTCAGTTCTTGTTCTGTTGGAAGATACAATTTGTATTTTGAGGCAAAAAGTTGTTCGTTTCCCTTTAGAATTGAATAACGAGCAATATCTTTGTCCGTTTCTGCGCATAGCACAATTCCAAGAGTCGGATTGTCAGCCTCGCCTCGCATCAATTCATCATACATTCGCACATACATATCCATTTGCCCAACATCCTGATGCGTTATTTTACCCATTTTGAGGTCAATAAGTACAAAACATTTGAGTATGTAATTGTAAAAAACAAGGTCAACAAAATAATCTTCTGCCTCTGTCCTGATAAGTTGTTGTCGGGCAACAAAAGCAAAGCCTTTTCCTAATTCCATAATAAACTTTTGCATATTATCAATGATGGCTTTTTCGATGTCCTGCTCAATATATCCGCTATTGTTGGGCAAGCCTAAAAATTCTAATACTGTAGGGTTTTTGATAAACGCCAATTTGTCGTGCTGAAATGATGCTGTTTTTTTCTGCATTTCGGCAATAACAGGTTCTTTGACTTGCGAAAGCAGCAACCGTTCATAATATTGTGTGTTGATGTTACGGTCAAGCGTTCTAACACTCCACATTTGTTCAACGGCTTCTCCCATATACCAATTCCGCGCATTAGAATTATCAACGCGCATTAAACGTTCGTAGTGCGACCAACTAAGTAAAGCAAGACGTTGGGGCAATTGCGCAGACGGTGTCTGCGCAATCTGCATATCGTTGAATGTCAAATAAAAACGTCTAAAATTTTCGATATTTCTCTTAGAAAATCCTTTTCCAAACTCAGATGTCAATTCCTGTGATGCCAAGCGAATGACATATTTACCATAATCGGCTTGTGCTGCCCCGTTTTGCTCCTCTTCAACGATGCGCCGACCAATAAGCCAATTGGCTTCTACTTGTGCAAAATTAACGGCAGAATAAGCTCTTGACCGTGCAGAATGAATAATCTGCTTTAATTGTGCTACAAAATTATGTTCTTTTTTGATGTTCATATTGCCTTGCACCATTTATTTGTTTTCATTTTACGTGTAACATCTATTCTGCAAATATGAAAGCGGTCGTTGAGCGGCAGTTTGTTGATGCGATTTCCGATACGCACCCCCAATTCTATGCCGTTGCGTTTCAGTATTTCGCAAAATTTCCGGTACTCATCCTTTTTGCGAGGAAAACCACCAAATGGATACACCATCACAGGTGTATAATCAATGCCGAGCGTTTTCAACGTATGAGCGGCTTTTTGCACATCTTCCTCTACCGCTGCCGGTTCGCTATGCCGATAATTGATGTGGGCATAAGAATGTATCAGGTATTCGATGCGATGACTTGGAGCCGATTTTAAGGTATCTGCGTCCATCAACGGAATCGGATGCTCATCCCACGCACTACTTTCCCCAATATATTTGGGGACGAGCGCAATGCTTGCCTTGAAATCGTATTTTTCGAGCAGCGGGAAAAGATAGTCGGCATTGCTTTGGTAGCCGTCGTCAAAAGTGATAAGAATGGGCTTGTCGGGCAAAGGAGTGGCAGGATAAG
Organism: Bacteroidia bacterium; assembly: GCA_025996715.1. Taxonomy (GTDB): domain Bacteria; phylum Bacteroidota; class Bacteroidia; order Bacteroidales; family UBA932; genus BNTQ01. Next base: position 20,216 of record BNTQ01000011.1, read on the forward strand.
TCAGCAATTCTTTGAACCAAATAGGTGTATATCCTTTCTGCTTGATGTCCGCAAACTGTTTTTCAAGAGTTTCCAACCGGATGTCAACGCAGTCGGAATGGTTGAGAGTGATGTTGTGATACATCAGCGCAGGCAAAGTGCGCTGCAATTCTATGAGTTTGCAGTTCCGCACAAATGAATAATAGGCGCTGAGAACTGACCAGACAAATCCGGGATAACCGTTCAAAAAATTGCGCCGGATAAAATAATAGATGAAGAATCGCACAACTAAATCTATTCCCGTCCATGCTTTGTGCGGGCGTTTTTTTGCTTTAAAGCGGGAATGTGCCGTAATAGTTGTGTAATCATTGGATTTTCGCAGAAGATGCTCAATGTCGAAAAAACTGTAATGCAAAATTTCATGTTTCAGCGTGCCGACCGGACCAGTTACAAGTCTTTTGGTGTGAGCGATAACAGGAGTAAATTCACCCCGTGTCTTATCATACAGACGAAGATGCATTTGTCTGGCTTCCGTCCCGTGCTTAAAGTTTTTCTTCAAAAAATTAAGTCTGAAAGGGATGTTATACCCGGCAAAAAGCGGTTCTTCGTCTTGTGCAAAAAGAGCGCGTATTTCGTCGGCAAGTTTGGGCGAAACAACTTCGTCTGCATCAATGGTCAGCGCCCATTTATGCGTGGTTTGCGATACGGCAAAATTCTTTTGAGGTCCGTCTCCCATCCATTTTTGATAAATAAACTTTACGCCGAAAGTTTTGCAAATCTCTTCTGTACGGTCTGTAGACCCGCTATCAACCACAATAATTTCGTCTGCTACGCCTTGTAACGATTGCAAACAACGGGCAATGTTCCGTTCCTCATTGAGAGTAATGATGACGGCTGATATTTTTTCCTTCTCAATCAATTTCTTATTTTCCAACATATTTTTTCAATTATTTTTTTTGATATAATTGCCGTAATTTGACATATTTGATGAATGTAGTAAAGGCGGTTATTAAACAAATAACCAATCCGTAATAACCGTCTAATATACCAAGCTTTATAAAATAATCGCGAAAAAATTTCCAGATAGATTTGCAAATAACCGTTAGTATAGAGACGCTTTTAGCTTTCATATAGTATTCCTGCGCCATGATGTCTGTGTGTTTATTGGCTTGCGCAATGTGTTCGCTGATGGAAGAATAGGAGTAGTGCAGTAAATCTCCTTTGAGATGTTTAACTTGCGTGTCGTTCTCCATCTTTACACAATCATGAGGATTAATGCCACTCCATCTTCCCTTTTTTTTGTTCCATAGACGTAATTTTGTATCAGGATACCAACTTCCGTGCCTTATCCATTTTTCCCCGCAGTAATTGTTGAGCCGGTTAAATTTGTACCCATCAACCGTCTTATTTTCTTTTACTGCTAAAATGGATTTTTTTAGTTCATCCGAAAGTGCTTCGTCTGCATCAAGTGAAAGGATGTACAGGTATTTTGCCAGACTCATGGCATAGTTTTTTTGTTCGATATATCCTAACCATTCCTGCCGAATAAATCGAACATTGAAAGATTGGCATATCTCTTCCGTTTTATCCGTAGAGCCGGAATCCACTACGATAATTTCATCCGCCACGCCTTGCAGCGATTGCAAGCAGCGGGCAATGTTTTTTTCTTCATTAAAAGTGATGATGACAGCAGATAATTTTTGCATAATGTTGTTTATTTTAGAACATTCTTTGAAAAATGGTTACCTCTTTTTGTATGGTAGATTTCATATCTTCCCAACTCACTTCTGTTAGCATAGTTGGCATCTCTTGGGGTTCTGCATCTGCAAAATAATTGATGCTTTGTATCACGTTAAAGAGAGCGTGTTTTGGATATTTTTGCATATACCAATCTACCATTTGTTTCAATGAAAAATGTTGCAACAAGAAATATACATCCACAAAATCTTTTTTGCTGCCTCTATTCGTAATAGCCGCAAGTTTCATCGCCGCAATATCTTTGAGCCCTGCCATTCTTATGCCGTCTTCTTCTATGGCAGGTTCAAGCCATTGATAAGAAAGCACAACGACATCAACCTTTACGGCATTTATCGTAAATAAGTGTATATGTGGTGTATCTTTGTTGGAGACCACCTCAAAATTATTTTTCTGCAAAATGTTGAAAATCTCCTCGTGCGAAACAGAAGTATTACCAAAAAAATCCAAATCAATAGATTTCCTGTGTCCCAACTGCAATGCAAGTGCCGTTCCGCCAACCAAACGGAAGTCTTTCAACACCGGCAACTGTTGCAGTTGCTTCAAAAGTACCAATGTACGTTCGGCGAGTGTAATTGTTTGTAACATCTGAATTTATTTTCGGGTATTCCTGTAATTGTTGCAATAAATGCGAGCGATTTTCGCTCCAAACTTCGCAAGCCAAGTGCTATTTCCGCAAGTTTATCTATTCCATAATAGTCGCGAATGGCTATCCAATCGTTCCATTCTCCATAATCCAAAACCCGCTCTACCACATAAGCCTGTTGTTTATCCAAATCAATTTTTTGGGGACTAACATCCCAAAAAAGATAGCCTGAGAACGGCAATTTACTTTCCTCTACTGTCATAATAATTCAATTTTATGATGTAATCTTTCTTTGTGCGTACCCACCAATAGGCACAGCCGAAACATCCTTTGGCTCCGTATCCCAACCTGATGTGCAAAACTTTCAAGTTGTTCAACCGCGTACAAAGTTAGCATTATTTTTGAATAATGAAAAACAAAACTTTGACTTGTAGATTCAACCCACAAAGTTATATTTTTTTGTTATCCTACCAAATGGACGAAACGCTTTGTAGGGGTTATATATTCAAAATAAAGTACTAACTTTGCGCCAAATTAAAGAAGAAAAATGGATAAAGAAACTTTGCTTAAGCGTTTGTCAGATGTCGAATGGGACGATTTTGAAGTCAAGGGCGGAAAATGGGTAATAATTGAATGATATTGCGGAACTTAAATTTATATGCACAATGAGGATAGGATTTGATGCCAAGCGGACGGTGCAAAATAATACGGGCTTGGGAAACTACAGCCGGTATGTGATTGAGACGGTGTCGGATTATTTTCCCGACAATCACTATCTGTGTTTTGCTCCTAAGAAAAAGGAAAATAGCCGATTAAAGACTATTCTTGCTCGAACTGACGTTTCTTTTGTTTTTCCGAGAGGAATTTTTAAACTGTTTCCGTCGTTTTGGCGGCTTTTGGGGGTCAAAAGGGATATTAAGGAGCAAAAAATCGCTGTTTTTCATGGTCTTAGCAACGAGTTGCCTGTTGGAATTGAAAAAACAGGTGTCAAAACGGTGGTAACGATTCACGACCTTATTTTTCTGCGCTATCCGGAGTATTACAAACCCATTGACCGGAAGATTTATCGGGCGAAGTTTAAACGTGCCTGCAAAAAAGCGGATAAAATAATTGCCGTCAGCGAGTGCACCAAACGCGATGTTATATCATTTTTTCATATTCCCGAACAAAAAATAGAGGTAGTTTATCAAGGTTGCCATCCGAATTTTCGTAGGGGCGCACCTGCGTGTGCGCCGCCCCGGTTGGAAAAATACCATTTGCCCCACCGTTTCATTTTATCTGTCGGCAGCATCGAAGCCCGTAAAAATTTATTGTTGCCTGTCAAAGCGTTGAGCAAAATTCCGGAAGATGTTCACTTGGTTGCCGTGGGCAAACCCACGCCCTATCAGGCGGAAGTGGAGGCGTATGCCGCAAAAAACGGTTTGTCGTCCCGCTTGCATATCATTAATAATGTGGCGTTTGAGGATTTGCCTGCCATTTATCAATCTGCGGCGGTGTTTGTCTATCCGTCTTTTTTTGAGGGGTTTGGCATTCCCATCATTGAGGCGTTGAGCAGTGGTGTACCGGTGATTGCGGCAACGGGGTCGTGTCTTGAAGAGGCGGGCGGTCTCAATTCTGTCTATATTGACCCCAATGATGATGCAGAATTGGCAAAGAAAATAAACACAATTTTAGGCAATAAAGAACTATCCGACAGCATGATAGCCGCCGGCAAAATGTATGTGCAGCGGTTTTCGGAAAAGGCGATTGCAGAACAGTTGATGCAAATTTATAAATTGCTCTAAAAAATTGTTACCATTATGCTAATTGCATTAAATTATTTTGTACTTTTGCACCCAATAAATAAATATAAAACGCAATGAAAATTTCTGCTTTGGCTTTTTCTATTTTTGAAAAAACGGTTGGCGACTATCATCGCTGGGACAATGTGGATGCGAAAATCAACAATCCATACCCTTTTCAATCTCTGGAGTATTATCTCTATCTCAAAAATTGGATTGATACCGTGCAATGGCATTTGGAGGATATTATTCGCAATCCCGATATTGACCCTGTGGCGGCTTTGGCATTGAAACGGCGCATCGACAAATCCAATCAAGAGCGCACCGACTTGGTGGAATGGATTGATGGCTATTTCCTCGACCTGTATAAAGATGTAGCCAAAGACCCGATGGCAACTATCAACACCGAAAGTCCCGCGTGGGCGATTGACAGGCTGTCTATTCTTGCTCTCAAAATCTACCACATGCAGCAGGAAGTTGACCGCAAAGATGTGGATGCGGCACATCATGAGTCGGTGACGGCGAAATTGACTGTTTTGTTGGAACAGAAAAAAGACTTGTCGCTGGCGATTGACCAACTAATGGAAGATATTGCAGCCGGAAATGTATATATGAAAGTCTATAAGCAGATGAAAATGTATAACGACCCATCGCTGAACCCAGTGCTGTATGGCAAAAAATAACACAACACTAATCATCCGTTTATCATCTCTGGGCGATGTGGCAATGACCATTCCCGTGGTTTATTCGGTGGCGCAACGCTATCCGGCAGACGAGTTTGTGCTGCTCACGAAAAAGCCTTTTCAGAATATCTTTATCAATAAGCCGACTAATCTGGTGGTAATTGGAATTGATACCAAACAGGACAGCCTGCGGACTGTCATTGCAAACTTGACACGCCATCCCCTGACAAAAGTGGCTGACTTGCACAGCGTTTTGCGGTCGTGGCTGATTGATTTTTATTTGCGTTTGCAAGGTAAAAAGGTAGCCGTAATCAACAAAGGTAAATGGGAAAAGAAAAAACTAACTCGATGCAAATATAAGCAGTTCAAACAATTAGCAACTTCGACTGAACGTTATCAAAAAGTATTTGAAGCATTAGGATACGATGCGTCGCTGAATTTCACAACGCTCATTCCCCACAAAAATGTACACAGCGAAACATGGATTGGCATTGCGCCGTTTGCCAAACATGCGGGCAAAATCTACCCTCTTGAACAAATGGAAACGGTTGTAAATCAGTTAGATAAATCTCCAAATACTAAATTGTTTTTGTTTGGCGGCAAAGAGGATGCGCCGGTATTGAAGGGCTTGGCAGAGAAATACGCAAACGTGAAATCGGTGGCGGGGCAACTTTCTTTTCCCGAAGAACTCGCTTTGATGAACGATTTGAATGTCATGGTGAGCATGGATTCTGCCAATATGCACTTGGCATCGCTGGTGAATACGCCTGTCGTATCGGTCTGGGGTGCCACGCATCCTTACGCCGGTTTTTATGGCTACAATCAGCATCCGGAAAATGCCATTCAGGCAAATTTACCCTGTCGCCCCTGCTCGGTGTTTGGCAATAAACCGTGCAAAAGAGGTGATTATGCCTGTCTGAAAGACATCAGTCCCGAACAAATATGGCACCGCGTATCCGTATTTTTGAATAAATCTTGTTTATTTTAGACCACTCTTTGAAAAAAATGCAACCGCTTTTTGTATAGCGGACTTTATTGTGTCCCAACTATAATCTTTCTTTTTGTGTACTTATCAACAGGCACAGCCAAAACATCATTGGCATAATTCCTTTCACTGTGTGAAACGGCGATTCTACTAATATAAACGGAAGATAGATAACAAGGAGTGCCAACAACAAAAAATCTTTTTTGCGCCAAGCCAGAATAAAAATACATATCAAAAATGCAGCCGATATTATGCCGCCCACAGCACCAAATTGTACCACTTCGTCTATGGGTGTACAATGAAAATGATTGAACGGATAAGCAGGCAGGTTATGCTTTGCGGTAAATTCTGCAGATTGAATGTAGCCTTCCATAGCATACACGCCCGACCCCACAACAGGATGTTCGGCAATGGCTTTGATGCCTAAGGCGCGCAAGTCCTTGCGAATGGGGTCGTTAAAAACATTATGCGACAAATGGATAGAAACCAATGCTAATGCGACAGTCAATAGTACTATGGCGACTCGTTCGGTATTCAAAAATCGTTTTATGTAAAATATAAACGCAAACATCAATAGCAACAAACTCACCACTATGCCAATGCGCGCGCCCGTAAAGTAAATAAGCGGTAGAGTTAGCAAAATGGCTGCCCACAATAGAAGCGGCGGAATACCTTTGTTGAAGCGCAAATAAAATGCAAGCGGCATCACAAACACAAGTATCATCGAAACAAATGACGGATGCCAAAACCAAGGCGGCGTCAAAAATAATGGGTAGTATGCTTTTGGGGTGTGCAGTGCCTCCATCAACAAATGCTCGCACACAATATGTTGCAAAAATGCGCCCCAACAAACCACCACAAGTGCCAGCAGCACATAAAATATCACCTGCAAACATCGCTGTATTTGCAAGGCATTCAATTTAAACACAGAAAAAATAACAGGGATTATCAACAACGACAAGCAAGTGTCAATTTTACTAAAACTTAGGTTGGGCGAGAGCATCCAACCTATAAAACGAAACGCAAATAATACTATTGGAAAAAGAAATATCCATTGCCAATTTAGTTTTTGGTGCACTGCAAAAGATAGTAAGGCAGAGACTCCCATTGCCCACAATGCGATTACCGAAAACTTGTTGCCCAATGGAAAACTCAACACAAACACTGCCATTGCAATAATTAAAATGATGTCGATGCAAGTAGTTAGTTTTTGGAATGCGAGAGTTTTGTTTGACATATTTATTGAATTTACGGTCAATAATAATTGATTTATTGAACAAAGGTAATATCTTTTTTGTTGCCCCACAAAAAAATATTTGCTACCTTTGCACCCGTTCACCAATTTACAATTATGCAACATCATTTATCACTCATTACGCGCTGTTTGCTGCTGTGCGTTGTTGCGCTGGGATTGTGCAGTTGTGCCCATTACAGCCGCATCGCCATTACCAACGTGGGCAATGTAAAAGTGGAAACGGCCGGCGGTGGAAAATTCAACATTGCAGTGGATGCAACAATGAGCAACCCCACGGGCAGCAAGGTAAAATTGAAGTCCGCCGAGTTTCGTCTCTACAAAAAAGAAGTGCCTTTTGCCAACATCAACCTGCTGCAACCCTTGACAATTGCCAAGCACAGCGATGAGGTGCAAACGGTGAACGTCGAATTGCAGTTGCAAAACCTACTGCTTGCCTTGCTCAGCAAAGGCTTTGCTATTGACGATTTTTTTATTGACGGCACAATGATTGCCCAAACATTTCCATTTCGCAAAAAAATTGGCATTCCCTTGCAATCGCTCAAAAGTTTTGAAGCGCAGTACGGCAGTTTCATTTCGCAAATTACCAATGTTCAACGCTAATAGGCAGTTTCACTGCAATTTTTGATAGTAGTACAAACAGTGCTCAGGCAAAATTGTGGGGTGCAAAATGGCAATCAAATCTGCCAAAATCCAGTCGGGATGCACTGCGCCCGATTCAAAAAAATCACTGCCTCCTTGCAGACTGTTGCGTTTATTATTGTTGTAAACCTTACCTTTTGCCAGCACCGGAAATTCTGCTATCAATTTGTGCATTTGCTGCAACTCCTGCAAATTGCAGGCATTGCCGGGGTTGAGCCAGTACTCAGTTTGTTGCGATTGTGCCCACACGCTTTCTATACTTTCGGGATAGGCTGCTCGCCCCGCGTGCAGTGCAATGGCGCTCAGCCCGCCTGCATCGTGCAAATACTGCGCCATATTGCTTTCGCTGCCGGGCATAAACCACGCATCGTTCCAAGGCGCATTGAGCAACACCTGCGATGGCGTTGTTATTTTGGCAACGCTATCTCTCAATGTAACATATTGATTTACAACAACTTGAAAGAGTTGTTGTGCCCTTTGTTCTGCATCAAAAAGTGCAGCAATTGCCACTGCCCATTCCGCTTTACCCAAAGGGTGCGGCTCCATATATTCGCCAATGTAAATCAGGCGAATGCCCAATTCCTGCAACTTTTGAGTCAAAACCTTGGTTTCGCCGTTGATGCCATAAGCCAGCACTGCATTGGGTTGCAGGCTCACAAGGCTTTCTACGTTGAGGTTTGCCTCGTAGCCCACATCTGCGATTTTTCCTTGCCGGCACAGGGTTTGCAGCAGCGGATGAAAAATGTAGCGTGCGCCCGATATTCCCACTACGGCATCCGTTTTGTTGATAAAATCAAGAAAACCCAAGTGGGTGGTGGACATACACACCACTCGGCGAATAGGTAGGCTGTCGAGCAGGTAGGTGTATTTTTGCCCATTGCCCTGCTGAAAAGGATTGCAAACGGTTAGTATTTTTCTGCCGCCCAGCGTATCTATGCAAAAGCCTTGTGCGTACAAGGGTGTGTAGTAGTTGCCCTGCAATTTTTGCATAGGCAGCGGTGCTTCTTGGCAAGAAGTGAAAGCGTTGAAAATCAACGCGATAGCAAGCATAATAAGATGGTTTCTATTCATTTTTTTGATGGACAATTTTTCTACAAAAGTAAATATAAAATTGCATTTGCGTACAAAAAAATAATTTTGCTTACCTTTGCATCTTATTTCAAATAAGTTATGCGGCATTTTTTTCTGTCATTTTTTGTGTGTTTGAGTGTGTTGTGTGCAACAGCGCAGGTTTTTGTGCGCATCACTACCCAAGAAATCACCGAGGGTGGACAAACCTACTATTTGCACACGGTGGACAAAGGCGAAACACTGTACAGCATTTGCCGTGCCTATGAAGTTTCGCAAGCCGAAGTGCAGCAGGACAATGCCTTATCAGGCAACACTATTAGTGCAAAGCAACAACTCAAAATACGCAAAAAAACTTCGGTGCAGCAAGCACCTAAAGGGGGCAAGGAACAGCCCCAAAAGCAAGAATTGCCAACAGTTTCGCCCACTGCCAATGATGCCAATGTTATCTACGTTTATCATATTGCTAAGGCAAAAGAAACTTTTTATTCTATTGCACGGCACTACAACACTACTGTGAAAGTGTTGCAGGATGCCAATCCCAGCGTGGACGTACAAACCGGCAGGGCTTTGCGTATTCCTGTAACAAAAGAATTTGCCGAAAATCAAAAAACTGCTGTTGTGCAGGCATTGCAAGAAAATACCGGAACATCTACCATAGAGCACGTAGTGAAACGCAAAGAAACGCTATTCTCTATTGCTCGCCTTTACAATGTAGAAATTGCAACTATCAAGCAACACAATCAACAAATTTTTGCAAATAGAAAAGATATAAAAGTGGGGCAAACATTGCAAATTCCGGTGGCGATGGCTGCAAAAGATAAAGATAAAGATGTTGTTGCTATCAACAACAATTGCCAAAGTGTGCCTTATACAGGTTTTATTAACGTGGCTTTGTTGTTGCCTTTTGATGCCGCAAAAATAGTAGAAGAAGATATTGCCTCTTTTCACTTTGTTGAATTTTATGAAGGGGTACTAATGGCACTCAATGTGCTAAAACAGCAAGGCGTTAATGTTCGTTTGCAGGTGTGGGACACCGAAAAAGAGTCTGTGCAGCAAATTGTTCGCGACCCGATGTTCAAAAATATGCACCTGATTATAGGTCCTGTTTATCAAAAACAATTTGTGCCCATTGCCAAATTTGCACAGACAAAAAATATCAAAATTGTGTCGCCGCTCACGGCGGTGGATACCTTGCTGCACAGCCATTCTTGTGTGTATCAAGTGCCCATAGATGCCGAAAATTTGGCTAACAAATTGCTGTCGCACAAACAGATAGAAGAAACCAAATCTAACCTCATTATTATTTCGCAGTTTGATGATGAGGGAAGCACCAAAATGCGGCATTTGTACAAGCAATACTTACCCAAATTTGATAGCCTTGTCTATAACAACGCAACCGAAGGAGGTTTGGATTCGTTGCAAATTGCGTACAGAGAATCAAATTATGAGATGCGCGAACACACCTCTCTGGTCAAGCGAATGTCCTACAAGATAGGGCTGCAGCCGCGCAACAATAGTCTCAATTTTTTAAAATTGTTCAACAAAAAAGAAATCAATCGCGTTATTGTGGCATCAGAGGAAGAGCCTTTTGTATCGGAATTGTTGGCCAATCTCAAAGCATTTGCCGACCGTTACAAATGTCGTATAATAGTGTATGGCACTCAAAAATGGCGTAAGTTTGAAAACATTGAAATAGAAAATTTTTATGATGTAAAATTACATTTGGCATCGCCCTATTTTACCAATTATACCTTGGAAAACGTCGTCAATTTTGTGGATAGTTATCGCTCAAAATACAAAGGCGAGCCTACGCAATTTGCATTTCAGGGTTATGATATTGCGCTGTATTTTATTTCGGCAATCCACCAATATGGTCCTCAATTTAGCAATTGCGTGCCCAACCTTCCCTCGCCGCTGTTGCAATCCACCTACCGTTTTGAGGCAAAAGATGCTCATTCATTTTACGAAAATAAGGATGCTTTTTTGCTGCGCTACAAGTCAAAGCCAATGTCTATTGTGCCCTACAAGTAGGCTTGGCGGCAGCAAAAACGTTGTGCAAATGCCGCTCGCGATGATGCAGATGCACGTTGGCATCAGCAAATTTTTGGTGCAAATGTTCTGCCAAATGTTGCGCCGCATACACAGAGCGATGCTGCCCGCCGGTGCAACCAAAACCCACTAACAAATTTTTGAAACCCCTTGCCTCGTAACGTTCCACTGCGGTGTCCACAAGGGCGTAAACGTGCTGCAAAAAAGTTTGCATTTGCTCGTTGCCGTCCAAGTATTGGCTCACAGCGAGGTCTAAGCCTGTGAGTGCCTTAAATTCCTCCTGCCTGCCGGGGTTTTCAATGTTGCGGCAATCAAAAATAAAGCCGCCGCCGTTGCCCGCAGGGTCTTCGGGGATGCCATTGAGGTACGAAAAACTAAACACACGCACACAAAGCCCATTGCTTGTTTCAACAGCGGAAGGAGCAGTGGTTAATAAATTTTCCAATAAAGCACGCAAGTAATCAATTTTCAATGTTTTACATTCCGCTACGCGAGGCAACAAATGTTCTAAATTTTTGAGTGCCCAAGGAATACTTTGCAAAAAATGTGCTTTGCGTTCAAAATAACCGCGAAACCCGTATGCCCCCAGCACTTGCAGCGTGCGCAACAAAGCAAACACCGGCAATTTTTGTTCAAAATTGCTAGCATCAAAAGCGGGGTACCGGTTTGCTGCGTGCAAGTAGGCATCTAACAATTCGTGCCGCAGGTCGTCTGCAAAATTGGCTCTGGCTTGGTACAAAAAAGAGGCTACATCGTAGTGCGGCATCCCCAACCGTCCCCCCTGAAAGTCAATAAAATAGGGCGTTTCACGATGCCACATCACATTGCGCGATTGACCATCGCGGTACAAAAAGCAAGTGTTTTTTTGAGCGCAAATCCACGCTGCCAATTGCTCAAAATCCTGTTGCAGCAAAGGCTCGTTAATGGTCTCGCTGTGTGGTTTGAGAAAACAGTATTTGAAATAATTTAAGTCCCACAGCACAGCATCCTTGTCCAGTGCGGGCTGTGGGTAACACACCAAAGTATCCAATCCCTCGATGCCCTCAAATTGAATGCGTGCCAGGTGGGCAAGTGTATCCTTTAAGGCAGATTTTTCGGCAGACGAAAATGTCCCTGCGGCACGTCCTTCACGGATGTAATCAAACAGAGAGGTATCGCCCAAATCCTGTTGCAGATAATACTTTTGGCAGGTCGAAACGGCATATATTTTGGGAACGTTCAACTGTTTTTTTTCAAAATGTTGAGCCAAAGCAACAAATGCTTTGTTTTCGTCCACGTTGTTGCTGTAGCAGCCAATGGCAGTTTGGTTGTGTGCATAGAGGCGAAAATAGTGCCGCGCCGAGCCTGCCGGCGTCAAGGCAAGCGCACGAACTAAGGGCGCACCGCACCATTGCTCAAACATCGTTTGAAGACCTTCTTTTACCCATCGGCAAGCAACAACATTAGACATATAAGAGTTTCAAAGTTTCAGGTTTCAAGTTTCAAAAGACTTAATAGAAGTACTAAATAGATAATCACAAAAAAAAGGGTGTTGTCCACCCTTTTTTATTTATACTTTGTGCTGTTATTCGTTATTTTCCGGTCGCAAAGCCCGCGCGGCTGCTCCTGCTTGCCACATTTCGCTGTTGCGCAATTCGGCCAATTCGGTGTTCAGTTTGGCACGATAATCGAGTTTGCTGCAAGTTTCAATGGTGCGGCGTGCCTCTTCGCCCGAGGCAACACTCTTGTACAACTCCTCAAAAACGGGTAGGGTAGCGGCATAAAATTTGTGCCTCCAATCCAAAGCACCGCGCTGCGCAGTGGTGGAGCAGTTGGCATACATCCAATCCATACCTTTTTCTGCTACAAGCGGCATCAGGCTTTGTGTGAGTTCCTCTATGGTTTCGTTGAATGCCTCGCTGGGACTATGTCCATTTTGACGCAACACATCATATTGTGCCTGAAAAACGCCTTGAATGCAGCCCATCAACGTGCCGCGCTCGCCTGTGAGGTCAGAATAGACTTCGCGTTTAAAGTCGGTTTCAAACAAATAGCCCGAGCCTACACCAATGCCCAAGGCAATGCAGCGGTCAAACGCTTTGCCTGTAGCGTCTTGATAGATAGCATAACTCGAATTGAGACCCTTGCCTGCCACAAACAAGCGGCGCAGCGATGTGCCCGAACCTTTTGGGGCTACCAATATCACGTCCACATCTTTGGGCGGCAAAATATGCGTTTGCTCGTTGAAGGTGATGCCAAAACCGTGCGAAAAGTACAAGGCTTTGCCCGCAGTGAGATGAGGCAAAATTCGTGGCCACATAGCAATTTGCCCTGCGTCCGAAAGCAAGTACTGCACTATGGTGCCGCGCTTGGCAGCCTCCTCAATTTCAAAGAGGGTTTTGCCCTCCACCCAGCCGTCTTCTATGGCTTTGTCCCAACTTTGAGTGCCTTTGCGCTGCCCCACAATCACGTTGAAACCGTTGTCGCGCAAATTGAGCGACTGCCCCGGTCCCTGCACACCATAGCCCAATATGGCAATGGTTTCTTTTTTTAACACCTCGCGCGCTTTTTCCAAAGGAAATTCTTCGCGCGTAACCACGTTTTCTACTACTCCGCCAAAATTAATTTGTGACATAATAATTTACAATTGATAATTAATAATTTGTAATTCATATTTATTGGATGAGGGCACTATTACCGACAACCATCACGGCTACATCCTTTGCAAACACGTCTTTGACTGTAACCGACATCATAATTGACTTTGAATTTTTGGTCGCTATTAGTTTTGCGTGAGCAGCGGGCGTTGAAGGTGTTTCCAATTCGTTGCCCACAACTGCACAAGCAGCCAAAATCGTAGTATCAGACAATAACGTACATACTTTATTTTGTTCTGCAATGCTAAAACTACCTTGTAGCGTATCGTTTTTGAGCGATACCGACGCTATTTTTTTTAATACCAAGTTAGTGATGCTCACCATTATAGTATCTGCCGCATCAAAATCGGCACTCAATTTCAAACTTTCTCCGTCAGCCACTATTGTCAGGGGAGTGTTGGTGAGTTGCGCAAGAGTGGTATCGCCATTCGTTGCCAAGATGTTGACCGTATAATTTCCCACAAAAGTAGGGGCATCGCCATTGTCGTCTTTTGTATTACACGAAGCAAGGCTGGCTATTACGGCACCTGCCAAAAACACAACTGCAAATAGTTTTTTCAGTTTCAAGATTTTTAGAAACAAAATAAAAGTCGCACAAAGGTACAATTATTTTTGATAATTGCAAAAATACAAATTTTGCACAAAAAAATCAGGCAACATCTCTGCCGCCCAATTTTCAACAATCACTATCACACCCTAAAAATTATACCCCAAACTGATGCTAATAGTGTGGTTCTTGAAGGAATAATGGTAATCATTATCGCCTTCAATGTTCGCTATATTAAGCAAGCCCATATTGTAGAATTGTTTATTCGTTTTTTGTCTAATTTAAACGACCATTTAAATTAGACAATTTTTAATAAAAGTATTCGGGCGCAAATATAATATATATTTTTGAATTGGTAATTTTTTTTTGTATTTTTTTTTACTAAAAAAACAGTTGCACATACACAAACACCAATGGGAACGATAGCAATGCCACGTCAAATCTATCGAGAAATCCGCCGTGGCCGGGCATAATTTTGCCTGCATCTTTGATGCCTGCTTCGCGCTTGAGCATACTTTCTACCAAATCGCCCAAAGTGGCTGTGGTGGCTATTATTAGCCCAATAATGGCAATGTGGCTGAGAGCAATTTCGGGAAATACCAAGTTCAAAATGTAGGACGAGAGCGCCACAGAGCATATTCCGCCCACATATCCTTCCCACGATTTTTTGGGCGAGTGGCGCGGAAACAAACGATGTTTACCTATGGCAATGCCCACCAAATAGGCGAAAGTATCGTTAGCCCACAGCAACAAAAAATAGCAAAAAATGAGTGCCGCCCCGCCTTTGGCATACACAAAATTCATCAACATCAAGGGCAAGGTAATGTAAACCACGCCCAAAAATGTGTAGGCAAGGTCGCTAAAAGGATGTGCGCTTTTGCGGTACAATTGCATAATAAATGCCAGCATAGCCAACGGAATAGCCGCATACAAAAGCGCATCGGCAACGGCGGCATCAAACAATTTGAACGCCTTGGCATAACTTGCAAAAAACAGCACCACCGCCATAGCAAAGCCTGTGAACCGCTGCGGGGCAACAGACAACTTGTGCGCTATGCTATAAAATTCAATCAACGCCACCAGCATCACAAATGCCATAAATAGCGCAAAGGTAATGCTGCCAAAGTAAATAACCGACAGCATAATGGCAACAAATACTGTTCCCGACAGTGCTCGTGTGAGTATTTTTGAACGCATCGTTAAATTATATTAGTTGTGTAGCCTCATCCACATTGCTTTGATGCACATACAATTCGATACCGGCATTGGATAGCAAATAAGATGAATCTTTTTTATTGAGCACAATTGCCGGTATATCAAAATCTTGCAAATGTTGCCGAGATAATTCGGCACTCACAACATCATTGTACTCTTGTATTTTTATCCAATCGGGTTCCATATTACAACAAGTTTATGCAAACAAAGATATTTCGTTGCTGTTTGTTTTTTCTTTATCTTCTTTGGTTTCTGTGGTCTCTGTATTTTCTGTATTATTTTCATTATCCACCGCCTCTGCTGTTTCCTCCGATGTTCCTTTTTTGGCTCTGGTTTTGCGTTTTGGCTTGGCGGTTAGGTCATCTTCTTTGGGGCGTTTGCCAAAAATTTCTTCTACATTTTCGGTAAAAATTACTTCGCGTTCCAACAATAGATTAGCCAATTTTTCGAGCCCCTCTTTGTGTTTTGCCAGCGTTTGCTTTGCCAATTTGTAGGCTGCATCCACCAATGCTTGCACCTCCTCGTCTATCATCTCCGAAGTTTTTTCGCTATACGGTCGGTTGAATGCGTACTCCGATTGTCCGGTGGAGTCGTAGTAACTCAAATTGCGCAATTTGTCGCTCATTCCAAAATAGGCAATCATAGAGTAAGCCTGCTTGGTAACGCGCTCAAGGTCGTTGAGTGCGCCGGTGGAAATGGCACCAAAATTCAACTCCTCCGATGCCCGCCCGCCCAAGGTGGCAGCCATTTCGTGCAACATTTGTTCGTAGGTGGTAATTTGCCGTTCTTCGGGCAAATACCATGCTGCACCCAGCGAACGTCCGCGCGGAATAATGGTTACTTTCACCAAAGGATTGGCATATTCCAACATCCAACTCACGGTGGCGTGCCCCGCCTCGTGATAGGCAATAGTGCGCTTTTCTTTGAGCGAAACAATTTTATTTTTCTTTTCCAAACCTCCAATTATTCTATCCACAGCATCCAAAAAATCTTGTTTTTCGACCATCGCTTTGTTTTTGCGCGCCGCAATCAAAGCGGCTTCGTTGCACACATTGGCAATGTCGGCACCCGAAAATCCGGGCGTTTGTTTTGCCAAAAAATCAATGTCCAAATCCTTTATTAATTTTAGTCCCCGCAAATGTACGTTAAATATCGCCGCACGCTCTTTGAGGTCGGGCAAGTCCACGTGAATTTGGCGGTCAAAGCGGCCTGCGCGAAGCAAGGCGCGGTCGAGGATGTCGGCGCGGTTGGTGGCGGCCAAAATAATCACACCGGAGTTGGAGCCAAAACCGTCCATCTCTGTGAGCAACTGATTGAGCGTACTTTCGCGTTCGTCGTTGACGCCAAAATTCATATTTTTGTTGCGGGCACGCCCCACCGCATCAATTTCGTCAATAAAAATAATGCAGGGTGCCTTGCTTTTGGCTTGCTGAAAAAGGTCGCGCACACGCGATGCCCCCACGCCCACAAACATTTCGACAAAATCAGAGCCCGACAACGAAAAAAAGGGCACATCTGCTTCGCCGGCTACGGCTTTTGCCAACAAGGTTTTGCCTGTGCCCGGAGGTCCCACCAACAATGCTCCTTTTGGAATTTTTCCGCCCAAATCGGTATAACGTTTGGGATTTTTCAAAAAGTCCACAATTTCCATCACCTCCACTTTGGCTTCTTCCAAGCCTGCTACATCGGCAAAGGTAATTTTTACTTTGCTGTCTTTGTCAAACAATTGCGCTTTTGATTTGCCCACGCTAAAAATGCCGTTGGCAACGCCGCCCGCCTTGCGAGCAAACAAAAAATAAATGGTCAAAATAATAATGATGGGCGTGAGCCAGCCCATCAAGTGCCCAAAATAATCGGAACGTTCTTCAAATTGCGGCTCCACACGAATGCCTTCGGCAAGGTGCTCCTGCGCTTGTGCCAATTGCGTTTGAAAGGTTTGGATGTCGCCAATGATAAAATAAAAATGAGGACCCAAGTGAGAGGGAGACGTTTTTTTGCCTTGCATCAAATCCTTGTAATTGTCCAAATGGTCGGGTTTTACAAACACCTCCACAATTTTGCGGTTGGTAATAATCACAATTTTGGACACATCGCCCTGAGGCAAAATTTTTGTGCGCACATCGCGCCACTGCACTTCGGCAGGGCTGCCCACATTCACCAAATAATTGATACCAAAAATACCTGCTACAAGGATAAGATAAATCCAAAAAAAACGATTGTTGGGTTTAGGATTAGGGGTATTGGGTGCCATTGTTTTTTTTGCACCTTTAAGAGATGCAGACGGACTAAGAGTAGATGACGGCATAATTAAATTCAGTTTAGAAGTATAGGTTCAATTTTTTAGATTTTATTCACTATACTACACATTTATTCGGTAATTTTAAACTCTATGCGGCGATTATTGGCGCGTCCTGTTTCGGTATCGTTGGTATCAACAGGTTGTGTGAGACCATAACCCACCGCCGATAGATTGGTGGCATCAATTCCACTTTCAATGAGATATTTGGTTACAGCCTTGGCACGTTCCAGCGACAGCCGTTGATTGTAGGCAACAGAGCCGGTGTTGTCGGTGTGCCCCGATACTTCTATATGCATATCGGGCTCCTCCTTGAACAGAGGAATAACAGTGTTGAGCACATCAATAGCCTCTTGGGTGAGGGTTGCTGTTCCTGATTCAAAGAATATGTTGCGCAATGTTACTCTGGCACCTATTGCTATGCGTTGCAATTGTACGTCTCTTTCCACTTCCTTGTAAGTTGTTAGTCGGGCTGCATTCACATTTTCAGAATAGAACAAATGCTTGGGAGCATTGAATGTCAATCGGTAATTTTGACCGGTTGGCAAAACTATCATATAATTTCCGTTCAACGAATCGGTTTCAAAATAGGTTACTTGCTCGTTGGTAACACTGTTTTGTACAACAATAGACGAAAATATGGGTTGCAATGTTTTGGCATCTGTTACTGTACCTTTGAGCAATAGTACGGCTGCCGAAGTTGATTTGCGCTTTTGCTTGCTCGACGAAGATATTGAAGTACCTTGGTTGGCTACCAATTTGTCTTCGCTCACAAAAGTGGGTTGTTTGGCATCGTCCAAAAACGTTATTCTATAAATATCATAGTCGCCTTTGCCACCCTCTCGCAGAGAGGAATAATAGCCATATCTTTCGCTGGCAGAAAGTGTAAAAAACAATTCGTCGCCAATGGTATTCACAGGATAGCCCACGTTTTGCGGGCTTGTCCACTCCCCATTCACAAACTCTGTTTTAAAAATATCGTAACCGCCAATCGTATTGTGTCCTTTTGAAGAAAAATACATAGTACTGCCATTGGGGTGAATAAATACTGCCATTTCGTCTTCGGGGGTATTGACGGGTGCACCTATATTGACGGCAGGTTGCCAATTGCCCAACGAGTCTTTGGTTGAATAATAAATATCGTGATTGATGCCTTTGGGGTTATCACGATTGCTGACAAAGTAAAAAGTTTTTCCATCACTCGACAGCGATGCGCTGGTTTCGTGGGCAAAAGAGTTGATGGCTGGTCCCATATTTTGTTTTTCACTCCACACATCTCCCTGTAATGTTGAATAGCCAATATCACCACCGTTTTCGGTCATAAACACAAACATGGTGGTACCATCAGCCGACAATCCCAAAATACCATCATTTTTGGGAGTATTGAGAGGAGGCCCCAGCCTACGAGCACCTATCCAATGTCCATTTCTTCGTTGCGATAAGTAAATATCTTCGTCATAAACTTCGTCTTCGTCGTGCATATTGATGCTATCGGGACGACAAGAAGTAAACATCATTACAGAGATGTCGGCATTGATAACAGAGCAGTATTCGGGATACTCGGTGTTGATGCTATCGCCTATATTGTCAATAAAAACCCGCAATGGGTCAGCCGCCAATTCTACGCCTGCTTGCGACCATTTCATACGTTCGTGGGCAAATTGCAAATCGTTTTTATACGATGCTTCTTTGTTGAGGAGACGCCCTTTGTAATTTTCATAGCAAAACAGCGCATCTGCAAACCGCTCTTCGTTATAGTACAAATTACCCAATTCTTTGTAGGCTTCGCGCTGCAAGTGAAATATATTTTGAGTAAATTCAAATTCAATAGCCTTTTCCAAATAAGGAATCGCTGCTTGTTTGTTATTGAGCAACAAATGGCAACGGGCTATACAAAAAATCACGTCGGCATTTTCGGGATTTTCTGCCTCTATTTCCGTATAAATAGAGAGTGCCTGCACAACATCGCCTGCTTTTAAAAACTGGTTGGCTTCTTTCATGCTTTTTTGCGATTTGGACAACAAAGCAACACTCTGCTGAGCAAGCAGCACATTAGCGGCACAAAAAAATGCCACGCATAGAACAAATAAACGATTCATGTGAATTTTATTAAAGTAAACACTAATCACTTTGAAACAATAAATTAAAAATTTTTATTTACATTGTTTTGAAATATATCCGTTGGCAGCCTCTACATCCAACTTACTCGCCTTTGCCCAATCCTCACAAGCACCATCATCGTCGTGCAGCATTTCTTTGACCATACCTCTATTGAGATAGGCTGTTCCAAAAGATGCTTTGAGTTCAATCGCCTTGTTGTATTGCGCCAAAGCCTCGGTATAGTTTTTTTGCAAATAGTACAAATTGCCGGCATTATTGTAGGCATAATAATAGGCAGAGTCGGCGGTTTGTGCTTCCAAAAAAGATTGGAGGGCATTGTTGGGATAGCCGTTTTCTTGCTCTGCAAGACCTTTATTGTTCAAAATCATGGCTTTGTCCTTTGCCCCAAAACTCAATGCTTTGTTATAGTCTTCAAGTGCTTTGTCATATTCTTTTTGCAATCTATAAGTACCTCCTCTATTGGTATAGTAAAAATCGCACGAATCGTTCAATGCAATGGCTTTTGTATAGTCAACAATTGCCAAATCATATTTCTCTTGTTGGCGATAAACGCTGGCTCTATCATTGTAGGCATCGGGGTAGTCGGGAGTCAACTCTATGCATTTGGTATAGTCGGCAAGCGACCTCTTCAAACGATTGGTTGCAAAATAAATCGAAGCGCGATAATAATAGGCGAGGGCGTATGTCGAATCCAACGAGATAGCCGTTGATAGATTTTCTACGGCTTCGTTATTATATCCCACTTTGAGCGAAATTATACCTTTTTGATAGTACGCTTTGGCAGAAGGGGCAAGCGTTATCATAATTTCAAGATCGCGAAAAGCCTCTTCGGTTTCGTTGATAGCAGCATAGGCACGAGCACGTTCGTAGTAGGCATCGGCAAAATTGCCCTGCTTAACAATAGCAGCACTGAACTTTTCGATAGCCTCGCTGTATTCTTTGTCGCGGCTCAATTCTAAACCTTTATCAAAAAGTTGCTGCGCATCTTGGGCAGGTTGTGTTTGTGCTTGTAAGCGAGTGCTTGCACCAAACGCAACAATCAACAGACAGCACAGTGTCTGCCAAAAGAAAGAAAATTTAGTCATAATGTGTTTTTCTTTAAATGAGTTATATCAACAATTATAGACAATACAATATACAAAAGAATAATCAACGGAATGCTTTGCACTCGCCACACAATGCACAAAACGGCAGCCACTGCAATAAACGCGATTTGAACAGCGTATTTTTGGAGCGAAAAGTTTTTTATTTTCAACGAAAACATGGGTATTTCGCTTACCAACAGATACGAAAACACTACCACCAATCCCAATACACACCAGCCATTGAGCACAAATGGCAACATTTGTTGTGCATTCAATAGTGCCAGCGAGCCAAAAAATAGCGCATTGGCAGGCGTTGGCAAACCTATAAAGGACGTGGTTTGCCGCTCATCCACATCAAACTTTGCCAGCCGCAACGCCGAAAATGCTGTGAGCAAAAATGGACAATAGAGCAACACTATATTGAGCACCGTATTGTCGCAGGTGGGCAAATAGACCATCGAAAATTGAATATCATCATTGATACCCGTTGCCACAAACAGCATAAAAGCAGGCGCAAAGCCAAAACTGAGCATATCTGCCAGCGAATCCAACTGCTTGCCTATGGCAGAGTACGAATTGAGCAAACGTGCGGCAAAGCCGTCTGCAAAGTCAAACACAGCCGCCGCAAGGATGCAAACAAAAGCAGCACCCAAGTTCCCCGATGAGGCAAACGCTACCGACAGACAGCCCATCAGCACATTGCCCAAAGTAAGGAGATTAGGAATTGTGAATAACTTCATAATTAACACGTATTTACAACAAAATTGAGGCAAAGATAGTAGTTTTTATGATAATAAAAAAATAAATGTATTTTTTTGCACAATTAAATTAGACAATTGCAAATAAAAAAACCTCCTCAAAATTTGCTATTATACAAAACGTGTATAAATAGAATTTTTGCAAAGGCAATACATTTTTTAATAAAAAAGTATCATGCAACACAAAAGTATTATTTTTAACTAAGTTCAACAATTTGGTGTTTTGCCTATCGCCCGAATGGGCGGGATTTTCATAACCGCAGGTCGACGACCTGCGGAAAATGTAACCACATCACATCTGCCTATAAGGCAAGACTTTAATTTATTGTCTAAAATCCTGCCTTACAGGCAGTTGTTTGTTTGTTCGTTCTGTCCGTAGGCTGCGCTTCGCTTGCCTACGGTTATGCACATTCAACCCTTCGGGTTGGGAATGAGGTCTGTCCGTAGGTTGAAAAAAGAATAAAAATTTGCCCGCGCAGAAAATTCTACGCGGGCAAATTTTTTGTGGGTCAAAAAGTCCATTAAAGCGGGTACTCTTCAAAGGCATACAACACGGTCGAAAGGTAGCGTTCGCCGGTGTCGGGGAGGATGACCACTATGGTTTTGCCTTTGTTTTCGGGCAATTTTGCCAACTCGGTGGCAGCAAACGCCGCCGCACCCGACGAAATACCTACCAGCAAACCCTCTGTTTTTGCCAATTGGCGGCTGGTGCGAATAGCATCATCGTTGGCAACAGGAATGATTTGGTCAATCACATCGCTGTTGTAGATTTTGGGCACAAAACCTGCACCAATGCCTTGTATTTTGTGCGGACCGGGCTTGCCGCCCGACAACACAGGCGAGTCTTTGGGTTCCACAGCCACAATTTTTACATTGGGGTTGTTTTTCTTCAACACTTCGCCCACGCCGCTCACAGTGCCGCCTGTACCAACGCCCGACACAAAAATATCCACTTTGCCATCGGTGTCGCGCCAAATTTCTTGCGCTGTGGTTTCTTTGTGGACAGCAGGATTAGCAGGGTTTTCAAACTGCTGCAAGATGAGCGAATTGGGCGTTTGCGCCTTCAATTCTTCGGCTTTGGCAATGGCACCCTTCATGCCGTCGGCACCGGGGGTGAGCACCAGATTGGCGCCCAATGCCTTCAACAGATTGCGGCGTTCCACGCTCATCGTTTCGGGCATGGTGAGGGTCAGTTTGTAGCCCTTGGCGGCGGCAACAAATGCCAATCCTACGCCGGTATTGCCGCTCGTAGGCTCTATCAAGGTAGAGTTGGATGTGAGCACGCCTTTCTTTTCGGCGTCCTCAATCATTGCCAGCGCAATGCGGTCTTTGACACTGCCTGCGGGGTTAAAGTACTCCAACTTTGCCACCACGCGGGCGCCTAAGTTGTTGATTTTGTTGTAGTTAGATAATTCTAACAACGGAGTGTTACCCACCAAATCGGTAAGTTGTTTTGCAATTTTTGCCATAATAAATAGATTAAAGAATGAAAAATGATAACGCTTTTTTTGTGGGACAAAGATAGAGCAAAAAATGACAAAATGAAATACCTTAATGGAGGTATATTTTGGAGTGGAGATGTGGCAAATTGTGATTTTATTTGTAATTTATTGATACACAATGTTTTATGATTTACTTCTGCTAATTTTTGATGCCAAATTTAATTATCCCAAATCGCCTATTTTTTTAACGGTTAATTCTTTTTTTGAGGTGCTATTTAGCCCGTAGGGTTGAATTTGCATAACCGTAGGCAAGCGCAGCGCAGCCTACGGAAAACGCAACTAAATAAAGTAATAAGGTTGAAAAAATAGGTGTCCTTATTTGCTACTAAGGTTATCTTATAGAAATAAGGTTTTTTTTGGGTGCTATTTAGCCCGTAGGGCTTGCATATCAATAGAAAAAACATTTGGCAAGCCCCGCTATTGCGCGCGGACAGCAACTGTTTTTCAAGGCATTGTTTTTGTGCCGCGCGCCATGTGCGAAGGTTGTGTTTTCCGTAGGCTGCGCTATGCTTGCCTACGGTTATGTAAATTCAACCCTACGGGTTGCGCGTTTACTTCTCCATCCTCAACTCTCCATTCTCCATTTACCAATTGTCCCGTAGGGACACAATGTTGGTAGAACATTTGGCAGCCGCTGTTATGGTGCGCGGACTGCAATCGTTTTTCAAGGCGTTGCTCTTGCGCCGCGCGCCGTGTGCTGATGTGTATTTCTTCTATTGATATGCAAGTCCTACGGGCTAAATAACACCTCAAAAAGAATTAACCCAAAAAAAGCCCATACCACCAAAGGCACAGGCTTTTTTATGAATAACTCGTCGCAAAAATTATTTTAGGTACGTGTTTTATGGGAACACTCCACGTATTTTTTTTGCTTTTACCAACTTTGACACTGCCAACATATAGGCTGCAATGCGGAAGGGGGCTTGCTTTTCTTGGGCAATGTCCACCACTTGATTGAAACTGCGCACCATAATTTTTGACAACATATTGTTCACTTGTTCCTCGTCCCAAGTGAGATTTTGAATGTTTTGCACCCACTCAAAATAGGACACCACCACACCGCCCGAGTTGGCCAAAATATCAGGGATGACAGGGATGTTGCGTTGCAAAAATATCTTGTCGGCTTCCACCGTGGTGGGACCATTGGCACCCTCCACAATGAGGCGGGCTTTCACATTAGGCGCAACTTTTTCGGTCAATTGATTTTCCATCGCGCAAGGCGTCAGCACATCGCAGGCGCAAGTGAGCAGTTCTTCGTTGGTGATGCGAGCGGCACCGTCTTCGCGGTAGCCTTCCATTGTGCCATTGTGCTCGCGTTGATAGACAAGGATGGCTTCAATATTCAATCCGCTTTCTTTGTAAAAACCGCCTGTGGCATCGCTCACAGCCACTATTTTGTGTCCCATTTGCGATAATAGTTTGGCAGTGTTGCTGCCCACATTGCCCATACCTTGCACAGCAATTTTTTGAGGAGCATCGCCCATTTTGAGATATTTGAGAGCCTCCGAAACGGTAATGCTCACGCCGCGTCCTGTGGCTTCGGGGCGTCCCAACGAGCCGCCGATTTCAAGCGATTTGCCTGTAACCACGCCGGGTACCGAATAGCCTTTGAGCATACTGTAGGTGTCCATTATCCAGCCCATCACTTCGGCGTTGGTGTTCACATCGGGCGCAGGAATATCTTTTTCGGGACCAATGATGGGCAAAATCATTGCCGTGAAACGCCGCGTGAGGCGCTCCAACTCGCCTTTGCTCAACTTGGCGGGGTCAACTTTTACAGCACCTTTGGCACCGCCGTAGGGCAAATCCACCACCGCGCATTTGAGCGTCATAGCAAATGCCAGTGCTTTGACCTCGTCATTGTCCACCTCGGGGTGATAGCGAATACCGCCCTTGCACGGTCCGCGCGAACTGCTGTGCTGTATGCGATAACCATCGAATACTTGCACTTCGCCGTCGTCCATTTTTACAGGGATAGAGACTTTGAGTTCCCGCTCGGGGTACTTTATCATCTCATAATCTTTGCGTTGCAAATCTAAGCGTTGCGCCGCATTTTCGAGCACCGACAACATATTGTCGTAGGGGTTGTAATTTTTTGCCATAATGTTACAAATTAAATTTTGGAATAAATCAGATATTAAAAACCGAATAACCTTATATATTGTAAATACAAATGTAGTACTTTTTTTGCATTACAAAAAATACTACATTTTCAAAAATTATTTTGAATAAAATTATTGCTTAACCACCTTGACCGTAGATTTGCCCACTTGCAAAAAATAAATGCCACTCGGCAGCCCCGATACATTTATGCTGGTCTGTTTAGTTTCTATCAGCAACTGCCCCACGCTGTTGTACAGTCGGCACAATTCATTGCCATTCGTGCCCATCACATTGAGCACATTGCTCACAGGATTGGGGCTTACTCTCAACTGTGCCACAGGCTCGTTGGGGACTAAAGGCGCAGCAGTGGGCAAGTCCAAGCGCGTAATTTTCACATCGGTGTAGATGCGGTACTCGCCGGCATTGAGCGTAACGGTTTGTAAATCCGCACTTTGTGAGGACGTTTGCGAAAAGTATTCGTACCAAATTCCCTGCGTGGGCAACGGGAGAGTCGCCTCTTTGGCAGTGATACCAAAGTTTCCCACCACTACCATATTCATTTGCGGACTGCGCAATACTATATTTTTGACTTCGCCGTTGAGAGAAGTACTGAAATCGTCGGTGTGAAAAACATCGTACAATTGGCGCAGTTGCAGGATTTCGGCATAGTGCCAATATAAATTTTTGCGGTAATTATCTTGTAAATAATCCCAGCGAATAGCCTTGTTGGAAGTGCGGCAACTTTCATTCTCACTGCCGGTGGGGCAGGCGTTGATAGAATAATCATAACCCAATTCGCCAAATTGCCATATCATTTTTGGTCCGGGAATAGCAAAAAATACGGTGGCGCACAAGCCTGCTCGCTGCAAGGCAATGGGTAAATTTTTAATATCATACGTGCCGTTGACGTTGCCGTATTTTTGCGCTTTGTACATCATTCGCTCCTCGTCGTGGCTCTCCATATAAGCAATTAAATGGGGATTATTCCAGCCTTTAATTTTGTAAGATGCACCCGATAAATTGGATTTTCCACTTTCGTTGTAGCCCATAATTGCCTCGCAAGCGTTGCCGTTCACATTGCCCCAAAGCATAATGCCATAGTTGGCTAACTCAATCATTCGTTTGGCTACTCGCCTATGGTGCAGATGTATTGGGACGCGAGCAACAATCGCCCAAGTGCACAAAGCCCTTGGTTCAATGTAACGTCGCCCAACCAAACTTACTTCTGGGGCAGCG
>BNTQ01000012.1 GCA_025996715.1 Bacteroidia bacterium
GTTGAGGGGTCTGAGGGCAATAATTCCAACAACCCTTTGGTATAGCGGTTGTAGTACGACACCTCAAATCCTATGCGGTTTTTGAGAAAACTGAGTTCGGCACCCACTTCAAATTCAGAGGTAAGTTCAGGCTTCAATTCCTTATTGCCCAATTGGAGCGACACTTTGTAGGAGTTTACACCATTGAGCGGAAACGTGTTGTCGTCTATGCTTGGATAGCCGGGATGGTCAACCAAGCCTGCCACGTATCTGTCATATACATAATAGGGGTCGGCGTCGTTGCCTGTTTGTCCGTAAGCCACACGTAATTTTGCAAAATCAATAATGTTGCTTGCACTGATATTGAGTTCTTTCTGCAAGAAATCGGTAACTAAAAAACTAAATGTAGCACCCGGGTAAAAGAACGAGTTGTTGGCTTTGGGCAGCGTGCTGCTCCAGTCGTTGCGGGCAGTAAGCGTAAGGTAAGCATAGTCCCTAAAACCAAGGTCGGCATTGATGTAGCCGCCATAGAGCCGTCTCTGCGAAGTACCCAGTGCAGGCGTTGTATTGTTTTGCGCTGCCACAGGTGTAGAGAGCGTGTTGCTGAGGTGGTAAAAACCATCTACATCAATACTATTGGCAGTACCCATAAGTCCATTTACAGAACGGTCATTTACATTCCAGCCTAAGATAGCGTTTAGCGAAAAGTCGCCAAAACGTTCGTTGTAGGTAGCAAAAATGTCGTGGTTGAGTTGTAGCCGTTGCCTGCGTATTTGTTGATAGTTGCCTACATCGGCAGTTGAACTGCCTGCGTTTGGTGTTCCTTCGTTAAAACCTACTACTGCCACGTGGGTTTCGGACTTAGTAGTTTCGTAGTCGCCGCCAAAACGGTAGGTTACTTTCAAATTTTTGAGAATATCATAATCCACCTGAAACTTACCTCTGAATTTGAAGTGGGTGCCGAACTCAGTTTTCTCAAAAACCGCATAGGATTTGAGGTGTCGTACTACAACCGCTATACCAAAGGGTTGTTGGAATTATTGCCCTCAGACCCCTCAACGGGCTATACTCAACGTATGGCTAACCTTGGCGACGTTAGCAACAAGGGTGTGGAAATTGCCTTAAATCTTGTGCCTGTTAAAATTGCGGACTTTACGTGGAGCGTATCGGCTAACTTTTCTAAAAACTACAATATGGTAGAGAGTTTGGAAGGCGTGGATGAGATATTGATAGATGGATATGGCGGATTGGGTATGTATGCCGTAAAGGGAAAACCTATGGGACAGTTCAAAGGGCAGATAGCACAAAAAGTGCTCTACAATGGAGTAGAATCTACTGTTGTGGATGGCAAAGGAAATCCTGTGCCAACTCCCGACGAACAATTTATGAGCAAAGATATTAACGAAAAATTCCGTATAGGTGCCTCCACTATCATATCGTGGAAAGGGCTGTCGCTATCGGCTACGCTTGATTGGCGCTACGGGGGCTATATGTTCTCCTACACCAAGGACTATATGAACTGGGTAGGCAGCGACATCTACAGCGTAATGAACAACCGCTATCCATTCTTAATCCCCAACTCGGTAGTGCAAAACGCCGACGGCACATATAGTGAGAACTCGGTACAGGTTGACCCCACTGCATTGCACACTTTCTACAGCAATGGCGGATTGCAATACGCAGATGCCAACGTGATTGACCGCTCGTATCTCAAATTGCGCGACATCAGTTTGTCTTATGACTTGCCAAAGTCCATTTGCAAAAAAATACGTTTGGAGGGCTTGAGGGTATCGGTCAATGCAGGCAACTTCCTGCTATGGACGCCACAAGAAAACCAATACATTGACCCCGAAACCACCACTTTTGGCAACGATGTGGGCGCAAAATTTGGCGAGTTTGGTGTTAATCCTTCTTACCACACCTACACATTTGGGTTAAACTTCACATTTTAGTAATTAAATTAAAAACAATATAAGAATATGAAAAAAATACTATTTACGTTGTTCGTTCCCCTCGCAATTGCGGTAGGGTGCAGCGACTATCTGGATGTAAATCACAATCCGGATGTAATAGAAGAAATTCCATCGCCTAAGGTATTGCTTCCAAGTGCCGAGTTGAATGTGGCAGGCAACTTGATGGGCTGGCACTTCGGGTTTGGCGGCGGCTATTGGGTGCAGTATTGGACACAATCCTACAACGCATCGCAGTTCAAGAGTTTGTGCGAATATCTGCCGCAGGACTTCAATATAGCGTACAATGCCATACTCACAGGTGCGCTCAGCAACTTTAAGCGGATTACCGAGTTGGCACCCAAAGACGACCCCACATTGCAGTCGTACTACTTTATTGGTGAGGCATTGTCCATTTTTACGTGGCAAATCGTTACCGATGTGTGGGGCGATATTCCTTACTTGGAGGCTTTGCGCGGCAATGAACTTTTGCTCAATCCCAAGTTTGATAAACAAGAGGACATTTATGCCGACCTAAACAGTCGTATTGACGCCTTGCTCGCTTTGGATTTGAGCGATGCCGCTGCCCCCGATGGCAAGTACGATATAATCTACGGTGGCGATATAGATAAATGGTATGCTTTTGCAGGTGCATTAAAGTTGAAGTTGGCGTTGCGCCTATCCGAAACATCGGGCTACAACAATGCAGATGTGCTGGCTTACATAAAGGACGCAAACACCGCACTGCTCACCTCAAGTGCCAAAGTTGCCGCAGGTACATGGAGTGATGGCGAGGAAGGCAAACGCCACCCTATGCGTGAGTTTCAGCAAGGCGGAGCCAACTATTTTAGTCAAAACGTGATTGCTTGTAAGTCGTTTTTGGATTACCTAACCGTAAATAATGACCCGCGTGCTGCCAAGTTGTTTAGCGGCACCAGAGGTGCTTTCTTTGGCGACTTTGATTCCAATGGTGATTCTGACGGCAATGGTACGGCAGACGACAAGGAAACTTATGCTACATCAGCGTTTCAAGCAGCCACCGCTCCTGCTATCTATATGGATTTGATGGTAATGAGCAATTGGGAGGTAAACTTTTACATTGCAGAAGTATATGCCCGTGCAGGCGACTTTGGCAATGCCAAAAAGTACTACGATGCAGGCGTTACGGCATCGCTGGCGCAACAGGGCATTACCGCTACGGACATCATAAAAACGGGATATGCAGTATTTACTGCTACGGCACAGGAAGCGGCTATAAAACAAATTGCTATGCAAAAATGGGTTGCCAATTGCAACTATCAGCACATAGAATCATTCCTTGAGCGCAACCGCACCAAGTACCCTGCCGTGAATGACATTGACATAAAGTCCAATCGCTTGACGGCTTGGGCAAACTTCCCTGTGGGCGACCTCACCATTTCGGTCAACGGACGTGCTTTGCTCAATGCACAATTGCCGGCATCACCACAGTATCCTGCATCTGTGCTTACCCGCAACAGCAATGCGCCCGGGCAAAAAGCAGATGTGGCGCAAAAGGTGTGGTGGAACCAAAAAGCAGGCAAATAATTATACAAAATATTTTAATTTAACCTAACAAAATATGAAAAATATATTGAAATATAGTACGATGCTTGTTTTGGCAGTGATTCTGTTGGCATCGTGCTCAGACAAAGAATCGGAAGGTTTGTCAAGAGTTACCTACTACTGCGATTTGAGGGTAACACCCGCGAATGATACTTTTGTTGTCAAAGGTGCCGCCTTTAATGGATATGCGGCTACGGCAACTGAAAATGAAGCGGATGTTAGCAGCAAGATTACAAATACCCTTGCTACCAAGATAGATGTCAACACGCCCGGCGCGCAGACACTGACTTACAGTGTGCTAAATGCAGACGATTTGCCAACATCTATATCGCGCAAGGTTTATGTATATGAGAGTGCTGTTGCTGGTGACCTTGAGAGTGGCAAGTATAATGTGCAACCCAACAGTAGTCGTACCGCACTTGGAGCCACCCCCGATGCTGTAGGCAATGCCCTTTACAAAGACAAACCAGAGTTGTGTATTTTTAAAACAAAGGCAAATACCTATTGGATAAGCGACCTCTTTGGTGGCTATTATTACGTAAGGAGCGGCTATCCTCCGGCAAGTGGCAATTTTGAGTATAAAGATGGCAAATTTAAACTTATAGATAGTGAAGAAACCATTTTTGGAGACCACTTTAGTGCAATAAACGGTTCTTACGATGCCGCTACTAAAACACTTACGATTGCTGTAGATTGGGAGAGTGGATATACCTTCCATTTAACTATAAAAAAACAATAACCCTTAAACCTAATGAAACCTATGAAAAAACTACTTTATATTAGCATTGCCGCTTGTGCTGTATTGTTTGCATCGTGCGAGCCCGAAACCCCTGAAATGTGGAAAAGCGAGACGTCTGATTACGCAGGGCGGTTTGTGTTTGGACTTTACGATGAAAGTGGTACAATTCCATACTATCCTGTCTCGTTCCTTGTAGAGAACGGTGTGGAAGTACAAATCTACAATACTACTGAAAACGTGGCAAACAAGGTGTGGATTGATGACTTAGATGGGCTATTTCCACTCAAGGCGCAAATTACATTGAGTGGTACTGCTACTTCTTTTAGTGGTACCGAAGAAGTGCCAAACATAAAGGGCGGGCATACCTTATATATGTTCACCGATGCGAAACCAGGACGGTTTGACGGGTATGGAGCGAAAGGAGTAGACGCACCTGATAGTGCAGGTGCTATTGCATACGGCTATACGGAGTACACGAGTGTAAAAGTGGAAAACGGCTCAATCGGGAGTAAAGATACCGAAACCATAGGCGGCAACACCTCCGATGGTTTCACCCTGAAAATCACTTTGCGCAACACCGGCATTAAGTTTATTAGTTACGAATTGCCCGAAGAAGAGCGCGAAGATCCCAATGTGGTAGAGTTTGCGTGGAAACCAATACCTACTGCCGACGGATTGTACACGTTAGATGGCGTCTATGCGGACTATGCAACCGAGACCTATACTCTCAAAGGCTACCGCCACACGGGCTTTGAGGAAGATATGTAATCTTAATATGTGAATCATTAAAATATACAAGAATATGAAAAGAAAAATTACATCTGCGCTTTGCGCAATATCAATGGTTGCACTGTTTGCCGCCTGCGATGACGACTATAAGTTTGATAACGAGTTGGATACGGTTACGCCGCAGGGTGATGTTACGCTCACTGCTGAGGCAAACACTACGGACTTTGCTGCTGTGGGTGGTAGCGGTACAATTACTATTACTTCCTCGCACACGTGGGAAGCCACAAGCGATGAAGATTGGGTAACCTTTCCCGACCCTGCAACGGGCGACGGGCTTGGCTCGGTAGCAGGCGCAGGAAATGCTGCCTTGCCATTTGATGTAGAGGGGCGCAAAGGTGAAATTCGTACTGCCTACATCACTCTCACTTCAGGGAACAAAGAGGTAGTGCTCACCATCACGCAAACAGGCACAGCCCCTGGCGCGGCAGAACTCAAAGGCTCTATCGCCAACGAGTACCCCGACACAACCATTACCTTGACGGCAAAGATACCGGGTGCTACTCACTTTATTTGGTTCATAGACGGTGTTGTTTTTGACACTACCACAAAAAGCACTTATGTGTTAGGTTTAACAGACACTATTATTGGCAAGGTTTTTACGGATTACAGGGGCATTCACACTTACAAGGTGCAAGGCTACAACGCTGTAGGTGATGGCACAGCGAGCAATGAAATAGAGGTAACACTGACAGCACTCACAGCGTTGCCGTTGCCTGCGCCTACTATCAGCGGCAATAGTGCCATTAACTACTCTGATTCTATCGAAGCCACCGTACTCAAAGGCACCAAGTTAAAGGCAAGTTATGTGCCCGGTGCAAAGATATATCAGTGGTACCAAGGAACTAACCTTGTTGGAAGTGCCATTGACCTTACTATATTTAGTGATAGCGCGTTATTTGAGGGACCCGACGGCAAGAGCGGTATCATTGATAGTTTGCTCACGTGCGTAGCCACCTACGACGGCGGTAGCGAGGGTGAGTTTGAGTATTATGTATCTGTCGCAAACGACTATAATGCTGGCGAAGAAAGTCTTAGTGCTTCGCATACTGTAGCACTCTACAAACCGGCACTTCACTACAAAGATAAGGTCTCAAAGTTGTATGGTACGTGGTCGGCACAACTTCCCAATGGTGGTGGCGAATACACCGCCTACGACTCGTTGTCAACAGGTAACGTGATTATTGCTCCTCTTACTTACACGCTAAAAATTGACTCAGTAAATGCTACCACTATTGCGATAACGAGCGATTTTGGTATCTTTGGCGATACGGCACGCATTTTGGCTACGGTAGATTTGACCACTCAATCCATCAGCATTGCCTCGCAGCAGGTTATAGGCAAAAAGAAGCAACAGGAGTTGCCCAAAAACTACTCGCCTGCTTATATTTCGGGTTATGATGGAGTAGGATTTGCTGCCAATGCAGGTAAAGACCTTAGTGTTTCGCTCGCAAGTACG
The DNA here is from genome assembly GCA_025996715.1 of Bacteroidia bacterium. Lineage (GTDB taxonomy): Bacteria > Bacteroidota > Bacteroidia > Bacteroidales > UBA932 > BNTQ01. The sequence continues at coordinate 6,497 of BNTQ01000012.1, forward strand.
CAGGATGTAGACATTGCGTCCGCTCCTGCGTATAATTTGATAATCACCATAGATAACTATATGCTCTATCGCGGCAACAGTAGTGGCGGATACATAGGTCATCCTGTCAGTTTGAAGCCCATAGCAACGGCAGCAAACGCGGTAGTTTGGACAAAGAATTAAGTGGAAATGTGTAAAAATAAAAGGGGCAGCGGGAGTTGTCCCTTTTTGTTTTTTGGTATTGGAAAAACGTATTATCTTTGTGGTCAAGTAGTAGATAGTAATAATCAATGAAATGAATGAGTTATGGATAAAATTGTAAAATTTAACCAAGTTGAGGACAAGGTGCTCAACTTGCGTGGTCAAAACGTGATTCTCGATAGTGATGTTGCCGAGTTGTATGGTGTGGAAACGCGGGACATCAATAAATCGGTCAAAAATAATCCCGATAAATTTCCGGTGGGCTATATTTTTGAACTCAGTGGGAGTGAGTTTAAAAATTTGCGGTGGAAATTTTCCACCGCAAATGATGCGAATGAAAATTTGCAGTCGAAATCATTGACCACAAAAATGGCAAAAACACGTGTTTTGCCCAAAGCGTTTACTGAAAAAGGTTTGTATATGCTGGCTACCATCCTCAAAAGCAAGCGCGCTACCGAAACCACAATTGAAATAGTGGAGGCTTTTGCCAACATGCGGGAACTTTCGCGCACGGTGGCACAACTCACCACAACTGCCGACAAAGAGCAGCAAAATTCGTTAATGAAACGTGGCGGTGAACTAATTTCGGATATTTTGGGCAACGAAATGCAAACCGAATCAAGCGAACTCTCCTTTGAACTGAACCTCGCTTTTTTGAAAGTGAAAGGCGCAGTGAAACAAAAAAGAAAAGAATAGCGCAAGTAAAGGTTCCATTCGTAAAAAAACAAAATTTTGACTACTTTTGTGAAATTTGAATTTAGGTTATGCCCACACAACGACAACTCAAAGTGAACAAGCAATTGCAGAAAGACCTTGCCGAAATTATACAACGGCAGGGAATGGCTGCCTACGGAGGGGCTATGGTGTCGGTGGTGGATGTGGATGTGAGTCCTAACCTTGGTTATGCAAAGGTATATTTGAGCATTTTTCCTATCGAAAAAACCGAAGATGTGAAGGCACTCATCAACGTAAAAACATTGCGCAACGAACTCGCACATCGTGTCAAACACCAACTGCGCATTGTCCCCGAACTATCCATTCATATCGACACCTCGCTCGACTACGTGGAGCACATCGAGCAATTGTTAAAGGATTGCAACCCACCGGCAGAAGCGTAACTTATTTTTCTCGATAAGCAATATATTCAACAAGGCTGTTCAATGCCTCTTTTATAGAAGAAGAGGGATAGTTTTCAAGCAAGGCTTTGGCTTGCTCGGCGTAGCGGCGAGTGGTTTGCTCGGCGTAGGCAATGCCGTTGTTGCGCTTCACAAAATTCATTACTTCCACCACATTTTGGGCATTATGCTTGGCATCGGCAACCCATTGCAGCACACGTTTTTGTTCGTTGGCATCCACTTGTTGCAAGGCAAAAATGAGTGGTAGGGTCAATTTTTGTTCACGAATGTCGTTGCCTTCTGTTTTGCCTGTAACCTTTGCTGTGTGGTAGTCGAGCACATCATCGCGGAGTTGAAATGCAATGCCCAATAGGTTGCCAAAATTTTGCATTGCTTTTGTTTGGCTGGCAGAGGCACCGCCCGAAACTGCGCCAATGTGTGTGCAGGCTTGCAAGAGCGAGGCTGTTTTTTTGCGAATAATTTCTAAATAAAGCGGCTCGGTAATATCCAAATCTTGTGATTTTTGCATTTGCAAAATTTCGCCTTCGCCCACCTCTTGCATCGAAGCAGCAAGGATTTTGAGCAGGTCGTAGGTGTTGGTTTCTGCCGCCACCAACAATCCCTTTGAATAAAAAAAATCGCCCGCCAAAATTGCTGTTTTTGAGTTCCATTTGGCGTTTACCGAGGGTACGCTACGGCGCTCTGCGGCTTCGTCTATCACGTCATCGTGCAGCAGCGTGCCGGTGTGCACAAGTTCTACCATAGCAGCACCCACCTGCGTTTTGTGCGTGATGCCGCCATTGAGTTGGGCGCACAAAAGCACCAACAAAGGGCGCAATTGTTTGCCCTTTTGCGCATACACATAATTGGTTATCAAATCCATTTCGGCAGCAGCAGAGCGCAGTTGTTGCCGATAAAAAGACTGAAAATCATCCCATTCCGGTTGTATTGTTTGTTGTATATCAGCGATTCCCATTACTTTGATGGTCATAACAAAGGTTGCAAAGGTAAGCAAAACAATACAAAGTATGCAAATTTTTTATGATTGCTCAACGATTTGTTTATATCTTAAAAAATAACTTGCGGAATCTATACAAAAAAACCTACTTTCCGCAGATAATATCCGATATTTTGCGGAATCATATATTTTTTATACCTTTACCGCAAATTATTTATAAAAATTATTTTCGTATGAAAAATATAATTGGTAGAATATCCGAAATAAAGCGACTTTCGGAGTATATGAATTCCGGAAAATCGGAATTGGTTGTTGTTTATGGTCGTCGAAGAGTCGGTAAAACTTTTTTGGTCAGAGAGTTCTTCGACAATAAATTCACTTTCTATTTTTCGGGAGCAGAAAATGCTACCAAAGATGTGCAATTATTTAATTTTAATGCCGCTATAAACAAGTATAGCAGTATAGATTATCCACTTGTTGACAATTGGCAAAATGCTTTTTTGCAATTAGAAAAATATCTGGACGGAATAAAAAGCGTTGGTAGAAAAGTGATTTTTATTGACGAATTGCCGTGGATAGACAATGCCAAATCAGGTTTTTTGTCAGCCTTCGAGTATTTTTGGAATACCTATGCTTCTGCCCGAAAAGATATTTTTTTGGTGGTTTGCGGCTCGGCAACTTCATGGATTATGAACAAAATTATTAAAAACCGCGGCGGTTTGCACAATCGTGTAACACGTCAACTGTTTTTAGAACCATTTACCTTGAGCGAAACCGAGCAATTTCTTAACTCAAAAAAAAATGTGATGAACCGGTTTCAAATTACCGAATGTTATATGATTATGGGTGGAATACCCTATTATTTGGAACAGTTGGAGCGTTCGCTCAGTCTATCGCAAAATATCGACAATCTGTTTTTTACTAAAAATGCTATTTTGCGAAATGAGTATTCAAAATTGTATTCTTCCCTTTTCAAAAAACCGGAAAAATACATAAAAATAGTAGAAGTGTTGTCTCAAAAACGAAAAGGCTTGACGCGAAATGAAATAGTTAAATTCTCGCATATTCCCGACGGCGGCGGTTTGACAGCCATTTTGGAGGAATTGGAATTGTGCGGATTTCTCTCCATCAACTCTTATTTCGACAATCATAAAAAAAATAAACTCTATCAGTTAGTCGATTTTTATTCGCTATTTTATCTCAATTTTGTAAAAAATCATAAAGCAAGCCATTCGGGTTATTGGAGCAGTTTAATTGACAACACCGCCCACAAAGCGTGGTCGGGCTATTCATTTGAGTTGCTGTGTCAAACACACGTTTTGCAAATAAAAAAATCACTTAGTATTGCAGGTGTACTTTCCTATATTTCGGGTTGGCGCAGTAAAATGGCAGAAAACGGCGCACAAATAGACCTGATTATTGACCGTAATGATAATATTATCAATCTTTGCGAAATGAAATATGCCAATAAGGAGTTTGTAATTACTAAAAATCAGGATGCAAACTTACGCAACAAACGCACTGCTTTTATCGAAGAAACGATGACACGCAAAACAGTTCATATCACTTTGGTAACTACTTATGGGGTAAAACGTAATGAGTATTGGAATAATATCCAAAGCGAGGTTATACTTGATGATTTGTTTATACCTTAAAAAAATAACTTGCGGAATCTATACAAAAAAACCTACTTTCCGCAGATAATATCCGATATTTTGCGGAATCTATACAAAAATTTTCTGCAAAAATTTGCAAAGCACTGTAAATCAATTATTTACGGTTTTTTTGTAAATTATTTTGCCCCAAAATTTACAATATCAAAAATTATTGCTACATTTGCAACATCGTATTTCTCAACCGACATTTGTATGGCAACATTATTTAGCAAAATAGAGAAAAATGTAGAAATCCATACCGGATTGCCTATTGATAAGGTGCGTTGGTACAGCCCGTCTGAATTAAGATACCACCTTGAAAACAAGACACATCGTAAGATGACATTTTCCATTGAATTTCCTGCAATTGGGCGTGGAAATGTATTGCGGAACAGAATTGTAAGTTCGGAAGAAATAAACCGTGATGTTGATAAAATTCTCGCTTAATTTTTTATGACAGAAAAAGATATTTACTTGTTTTATTCAGAACGAGTCAAAGTTCTGTATAGCGAAATAGAAGCACGCAATAACACGCTCCCAATAGAATTGCTGTTTGAAATTCATTCTGCATTTGACCACCTGAAAAGATTTCACGTAGATGGTGAGCCCGAAGAAAAATGCGCAGACAAAGCATTCTCACACCTCAAAAGAGGGATGTTGGATGCTTTCAAACTAAAACTGAAATACCACAATGCCGATTATGAAAAACTCATCAAACAAAAGACGGATTTGCGTCTGATTGATAGTGGAAAATTTTTGCCTCAACTATTAGAGGCACGAAAAAACATTATACAAACAGCGCGAACAGCGCGAATTGCAGAAGGGCAGGACAAAATTGACACGGCATTTGAAAAATGGTACGAACTTTCTATGCTCATTGATGAGTTTGAAACCTGTTACTTTGACCCTCGTAAAATACAATGGGCACGTAGGCAAGGCGTGTTTCATTTTTCTACTAATTTCATTATTGGATTAATCACAGGCGTGCTTGCGAGCATTCTTGCAAGCATTGTAATAAGTAAATTCTTGTAACTTTCTGCAAAAAATTGCAAAGTACTGTAAATCAATTATTTACGGTTTTTTTGTAAATTATTTTTCCTAAAAATTTGCTACATCAAAAATTATTTCTACTTTTGTCGCCGAAGTCTTACAAGACTTTCTAAATACGAAAGTGTGCCTTTCCTGTTAAAAATCACCAATTCTTAACTCATTGTGAAAGGTATGCAACTCGCCTATGGGCAGGTTGCGTGTCTATTCACACACGGGTGTTTGGTGATACCTTAACAGGAGTGGGCTGCAGCCCGCTTTTTTCGTTTTTAAATAACCTATCTCTGTTGGTTGCAGGAGGTAATTAAATCATTTTTATTATGAAAAAAATGTATTTTAAAATTGCCTGCGTGGCAATGAGTGCGGCTGTATTTATGTTAACAGCCGTTCCGCAAGTGGTTTCTGCAAAAGGAACAAAACAGGAAAAACAACTGCAAAAAGCACGTGACAAGCAGTTTAAAGAGCGGAAAAAAGAGTTCAGCAAAGATGGCTGGAAGATTACAGGCAGTGCAAAAACGATTGATGTTGCATTGTTGGAGTATTACCAAAAACTCAATGCCAACGAAAACAATTATGAAATTGTGGGCGAAGTTTCGGCTTGCCACTCCATCAATGTGTGCAAACAAGCGGCATTCAACAATGCCGTTACAGAGTATGCCAATAGTGCGGGGTCGTACATAAAAGGACGAATAACCTCTGATGCAAATCTTGACCAAACATCGGGCAAGGGCGAATTTGACAATTTTTATGCTGCGTATGAACGTTTGGTGCAGATTGAGGTTAAAGGTGTTCTTCAGCCGAGTTTTGCTCTTGTCAAAGAAAAATCCGATGGCAATAAAGAGTACAAAGTGTTCTATATTATTGATGAGAGCAGTGCTTCCAAAGCCCGCATTCGTGCAATGGAAGCGGCGGCTAAAGAAACCCAACTGGCGCAGGAGCACGCTAACAAAATTTCTGAATTTGTACGTGAAGGCTTTTCAGAACAATGAAAAAGATAGTTTTAACAATATGCTTTTCGGTGGTGTTTCTTGCTCTTTTCGGGCAAGGAACACTACCTGCGTGGCTTAGTGATAATACACGAGATTTGCGCTATCCGAGCGAAACTTTCTACACTGGTTTTGCCTACAATATCATCGAAAAAGGTAAATCTTCTCAAGATTATGTGGAACGCACAAAAACAGATGCACAAACCGAACTTGTGAAGAAAATCCGTGTGAAAATTGAAGCAAAAACGCAAAGCAGTACCTCTACACTATCCACAAATGGTAAGTACAGCGAAAGTGAAAGTTTCTCAAACGAAGCAAAAACTTCTGCCAATGCCGAAATTGTGGGCATAAAAACAGAAACCTATTTTGACCAATGGGACAACACGGTGTACGCTTTTGCCTACGCCAACAAATATGAGGTAATTGGCTACTACAAAGCCAACATTTCTATGCTCATTGGGCAAATTGAAGGTTCGCTCAAAACGGCAAAAAACTTGGAACAAAGCAAAGAAAAATCCAAAGCCCGCCGGCAATGCGAAGAAGCAATGTCTATGTTTGCAAAAGTGCGTTATGCGCAGGATTTGCTCACCGCCTTGGATGCCGCCGATAGCGAAAGTTTGCAGCAAGCCAAATCGGAAGCATTGCGCAATCAGGCAACGCAAATGATGGCGCGATTGGCGCAGGGCGTGTATGTGTATATGAAAAGTAGCGAGGATTTGCTGGGCAAAAAGGTGAATATCATTGCGGGCAAACTGAAAGCAATTTTAGCACAGAATGGTTGCAGTTTTACCGATGATGCCGCGCAAGCCGACCTCAAACTCACGCTCAGCACTACCACGCGCGAAATCAGCAACAACAACGGTATGGTATTTTGCTATGCCGATGTGGAAGTGGATTTGTACGACAATCACAAAGGCAAAAGTGTGTACAATGATGAGATTTCACAAAAAGGCGGCTCTGCCACCGCCGAACGCGCAGGACGCAAAGCAATGGAAGATGCGGCGCCGGCTATTGCCGAAAAAATTTTGAAGTGGATAAAGTAGAATTTAGTTTAATGTTCAATTTTTTTATTTTCAAACAATTTAATCAATTATCAAATGAAAAAAGTATTATTTGTAGCAGCCTGCTTGATGTTTGGCTACGGGGCGTATGCCCAAGACCGCAAAATTGCCGTGTTTGACCCCGACGGCAAGAGTGTTAGCGATGGTATGAAAGCCATTGTGCGTGAGGAAATCAGCAGTGTGCTTGTGAGCACTCGCGGATACATTGTGCTCGAACGACAACTTATCAACAAAGTGTTGGAAGAGAGCAAGTTCCAAATGGGCGGCTTGGTGGATGACTCGCAGATTGGCGAAATCGGTAAAAAGATGGGTGCCGATGTGGTGTTTGTTACCAGCATTACACCCATAGGAAGAAATCTTTTTTTGTCCTTTAAGTTGATAGACGTAAAAACAGCCCGCATCGAAGGGCAAAAAACGGCTAAAACTGAACACGGCGAGGAAGATGCAGATGTTGTTGCTCGCAGAGTAGTAAGCGAAATGTTTGCACAAATGCGAAATACAAGCCAAGGCACAGCACCACAAGGTAATAGCCAATTAGGTGGTACCACCACTGATGCTTTACTTGCCGATGGTGTAAGTGTATTCCAAAATGGGCGCAAGTTGAAACCCATAGAAATAAAAGCGTTAATGACCAATACCGAAGCGTTGCGACTGTACGACAAGGGCTTATCCCGCAGAAAAACAGGGAGTGCCTTGATGTGGACTGGTATTGGAATAATTCTTGCGGGTGGTGTAATAGGAGTAAGAGAGGAGGAGGCTGGAGTAGCTGTGGTAATGTTAGGGCTTGCCGGAAGTATTACAGGTATATGTCTTCGCGTTTCGGGCAAAAACAAAATAAATGATGCGGTAGATGTTTACAACAATCGGCGGTATGCCTCTAACTACAAGCAAGAATTACGGTTTGGTTTTACAGGCAATGGTGTAGGGTTGGCGTTGAATTTTTGAAAGTAAGAATGTAGAATGTTTGCAAAAGCCGAATTTTTAATTCGGCTTTTTGGGGTTTTGGAAAGATGAAAAAATAGTTTTATCTTTGCAAAACAAAATCAAATGTGCTATGCGACAAAGAATATACATTGACACGTCCATTGTTGGAGGTTTTTTTGATAAAGAGTTTGAACTGGAAACAAAGGCACTATTTGAACGATTGAAAAATAAAGAAATCGTTTTTGTGGTGTCGGACTTGCTGGAAGGAGAACTAATAGGGGCTCCCGACTATGTACGAAATTTATTAAGCCAATATGAAACAGATTGCTTAGAATCTGTTGTTTTGACAAAGGAAGCCAAAGACCTTGCCAATAGTTATATTGACGAAAAAGTGGTTGGAAAAACGAGTTTGGAAGATTGTCAACACATAGCCATTGCCACTCTCAACAAAGTAGATGTATTAGTAAGTTGGAACTTTAAGCACATTGTCAATTTAGATAAGATTAAAGGATATAACGCGGTAAACTTAAAAAAAGGATACGCTATTCTCGAAATTAGAAACCCAAAAGATTTGATGTATTATGGGAACAATTAAAAAAGAAAAGGATTTTGATTGCGTTAAAATGAAAAACGACATTCAAGCCAAAATATACGCCGAAACAAAAGATATGAGTTTTGAAGAGTTAAGAGCGTATATAAATCGCAATTTGGAAGGCGATACGTTCTGGCAACGGATAAGTTCTCAACCAAAAAGATACAATTATGCGAACTAATCCCTTATTTTTTTGCAATATACTACCCCACTTCCACCGATACCGGACAATGGTCGGAGTGCACTGCGTTGGGATAGATGTTGGCAGACTTAATGTTTGGCTTTAAGTTTTCGGTTGCCCAAAAATAGTCGATGCGCCAGCCCATGTTTTTTTGCCTTGCTCCTGCCCGATAACTCCACCATGTGTAATTGGCGGGTTGTGCGCAAAATAGCCGAAAGGTATCCACAAAACCCAAAGCCTCAAAGGTATCCATCCAAGCCCGCTCTTCGGGCAAAAAACCCGATACATTGTTATGCCGTTCGGGGTGGTTGATGTCGATGGGCTTGTGGCAGATATTAAAATCTCCGGTAACCAAAATTTTTGTTTGTTGTTGAAGCAAAGGGCTCAAAAATTTGCGAAAATCATCGAAATACTGCATTTTAAATGCTTGTCGTATCTCGCCTGTAGTGCCCGATGGAAAGTAACTATTGATGAGAGTAAAGTCTTTGTATTGAGCCGTTATCAAACGCCCTTCGTTGTCATACTCTGGAATGCCCATTCCACAAGATACCTGCTGCGGCTTGGTTTTGCTCAAAATTGCCGTGCCGCTATAACCTCGCTTTTGCGCGGCAAACCAATAGCAGTGCTCATATCCCAAAGCCTTGAATGCCGCCACATCTATTTGCTCCTCGCAAGCCTTCAACTCCTGAAAGCACACCACATCGGCATCGGCACCCGCCAACCAATCCACCAAACCCTTGCCCATTGCCGAGCGAATACCATTGAGATTATAGGAAATAAGTTTCATATTTAATTCATAATTCACAATTCATAATTCATAACTGATTGCTGGTCAATATGTTATATCATCAAAAATAATAGGGATGCGTTGCCGGAACTCGCGAAGCAGAGGTTGTGCAATTTCCCGCATTTGCGGATGGGCTGCGGCAGCAGTGCGCATCGTAAAAAATACCCGCCACTCGCGCAGATTCATAGTCATTACCATTTCGGTTTTGAGCGAATTGGGCAGCACGCTGCGTGCCTCTTGCGGGGTGGCACCCAAGGCTATCAACTGCTGATAGGCTTGTTCACACTGTGCCATCGCTTGTTTCCACACGGTGTAACGTTCATCGCCGGCATCCCAAAAACAGGGAGCAATCACTGCAATTTCGGCATCAAATTTGCCCTTGGTATAGTTGCAGTAGCGGGTGGATTCTTGCGTGTAACTTGCCAAGCGGTGTCGCACAATCTCGTGCGATACGCCACGGTCGCAAATCACGCGCACGGTAACCGAATAGTGTTCAATGACCGAAAAATGCCCGCTTTGCGTTATCATTTTTGCAAAAGTAAGGGCAGAGGTCGGGGTAATTTTGTCCTCGCTCTTGTAGGCAGTGCGCCCCGCACGCTCTATTTGTTGCAAAATTTGGTTGCCATCTATGGGCGACTCTATTACAAAAGTGGGTTTAATGATTTTCATATAAATAATTTACAATTGATAATTATTCGTTAGTATTGTTCATTTGTAGGCGATATATTTCTTTTTGTTTTTCAATTTCCTTACGAAGTTCATCTTCGGTGGGCATATACAGTTTGTATTTTGAAGAAAACAATTGGTCGCTTTTGTTGAGCGTTGAATAGCGGGCAACGTCGGAATCCGTTTCCGAACAAAGGATAATACCAATAGTGGAGTTGTCACTTTCTGTGCGTTTGAGTTTGTCATACATTTGCACATACATGTCCATTTGCCCTACATCCTGATAGGTTATTTGTGTGGTTTTCAAATCAATAAGCACAAAACACTTTAAAATATAGTTATAGAAAACCATATCAATATAGTAATCTCTTTCTTCGGTTCTAATGTGCTGTTGCCGACTGACAAAGGCAAAACCCTTTCCCAATTCCATCAGAAAATGCTGCAAATTAGAAATAATAGCACTCTCTAAATCGGTTTCTGTAAAGTCAGTAATGTTTGCAAGTCCTAAAAATTCTGTAACTATCGGATTTTTGATAAATTTCAACTTCTCGTCTTGCAGGAGGGTAGTTTTTTCTATCATTTCTTTTTTTACCAAATCTTTGTGCTGAGAAAGTAACATTCTTTCATAATACTGCGAGCCGATATTACGGTCAAGAGTGCGAATGCTCCACGTTTGCTCGGCAGATTCTTGGATATACCATTTGCGGGCTTCTCTGTTATCTACCCGCATAATACTCCTAATATGGCTCCATGATAACTGCAATAACTGCAATTCAATATGTTGATTTTCATCACTTTGTAAATTATTACACAGTGTGTAATAATTTACAAGTTCTGGAAAAACAAGGTAGAATTGTCGGTAAAGTTGCAAATTGGTAACGGAATATCCCTTATTGAATGTTTTATGTAATTCAACAGAAAGCCTTTTTAATAATCCTACGCCATAATCAGCCCGCTCTTTGCCTTGCTGCTCTTGCTCTACAATGCGCCTGCCAAGATGCCAATAAGTTTCAAGCATCGCATTATTGATAGCACGGTAAGCCGTTGACTGCCCATGATGAATAATTTGCTTTACTTCATCATAAAAAGCCTGTTCGCTTTGTACCTGCTCTTGGGATTGGGATATTGTTAACTTATTGTTCACGATAAATTCTCTTTTGACTACAAGAAGGTTTATTCCAATTCTTTAAAATAACGATAAGTACCCACTTTCAATTCATAAGTTGCTGCCTCGTCGCAAACTATGATGCTGTGGGGGTGGGTTTGCAGGGCGCTGGCTGTCCACGCTTGACTGTAGGCTCCCTCGATGGTGTGTTGCAGGGCGCGGGCTTTGTTGTGGCCTGTTGCCAAAATAACTACCTCGCGGGCATCCATCACGGTGCCCACGCCCACCGTGAGTGCGTGGCGGGGCACTTGGGCGGTGTCGTTATCAAAAAAGCGAGCGTTGGCAACGATAGTATCCGCCGTGAGCGTTTTGACCCGCGTGCGCGATTGCAGCGACGAAAACGGCTCGTTGAATGCAATGTGCCCATCGGCACCAATGCCGCCCAAAAAGAGGTGGATGCCGCCGCTGGCTGCAATTTTTTGCTCATAGCGTGCACACTCTTGTGCAAGGTCGCCGGGGTTGCCATTGAGAATGTTCACATTTTCGCGCACAATATCAATGTGGTTAAAAAAGTTTTTCCACATAAACGAGTGGTAACTCTCGGGATGGTCTTGCGGCAGCCCCACATATTCGTCCATATTGAACGTAATCACATTGGCAAACGACACTTTGCCTGCCTTGTGCAACTTTATCAATTCGGCATAGGTTTGCAACGGCGACGAGCCGGTGGGCAAGCCCAGCACAAAAGGGGTTTTGTTACTTTTTTGATGGCTGTTAATTTTATCGACAATGTAACTTGCCGTCCATTGCGCCGCCTGCGCTGTGTTGTCTTTGATGATAACTCTCATTTTACTGTGTTTTTAAATGTTTTTGATTAGAACGTCAAAATTACAAACAATTTTTATTTTTTCAAAATAATAAAAAAGCCGGATTGCACATTCGGCTAAAAGTATTTATCGTCTTTGGGCAGGCAATTTTTTGAGTTGTTTTTCGTAATTGCCCATCAATGAGCGGTAGAGGAGTTCGGCCATCATTTCGGTGCCTGCTGCGCTGAAGTGGCAAAAGTCTTTGGTGGCGAGTGCCGGCTGTGCATACGCCCAAGCCACAATAGAATTTTTGCCGCCCATAGCCTCGTAGGTATCCCAAAAAGCACATTTGGCGCGGAATGCCGCCCGTCGTTGTGCATCTCTTATTGCCTCAATGTTTGGATAGGAACTGATGCCGCCCTTAGGGTCTTTGCGAGCAATATCGGACACTCCTGCCAACAAAATGGCTGTTTGCGGAGCCAATTTTTTGAGCAATTGCAGTTGTCGGCACAATTCATCTTCGTACTCTTGATAGTTGGCAAACGGCTCCGGTACCATATTTACACCCACCTGCAAAATAATGAGCGGCACATTGATAAACTTGTAGCACTGCTGCAAAATAGATTCGTTGGCTTTTGAAAAATCAATGCCATTGCTGCTTCGCAAAGGGATATTGTCCACCGCTATGCCGCTGCGATAGTCCATTGCCAAGCCGTGCACCACCGTGCTGCCGTTGCCGCTAAAAGAGATGGTGAGCGGTTCGCGCGAAGCACCAATATCGGCAATCACTTGCTGCACTCTATTGGGCTGCGGCATCACTACTGTTTGGTGCACAAGTTTTGTGGGGGTGCTAATTTCTAACAAAAGCGGCTCGCGGCTGCAAGTGAGCAACAGTTTGACTTGCGAAAATTTGAGCGGGGCGTAGGTTCTGAGCGCACGACGTTCAAGTTTTATCCACGCATCATCGGCGCGGTTGGCATACATACTGGACAATTGCACACCCACATTGAGGGGCGCTGCCTCTTTGTATTTGACCAATGCTGCTGTGTGTTTCCAGTCATTGGACAGCGAAATTTTGACCGTAGGATTGACCGGAATTACAGGATTGAGAGCCACATAGCCCACGCCGCCGCCGCCAAAACGTTGCTGCAAACTATTGCGCAAGTACATTGTGATGCGGTCGGCTTCCAATTGTGAATCGCCATAATGCAGGATACGCATCAATTTGCGGTTTTTTTGAGCCACCAGCAATTGTTGCCACACGGGCAGCATCATATTTTCTTTGCCGCGCGGAAATTCTATGGGCTGCACCGGCAATGCGCGAACATCGTTGGGGGTACATTTGGCGGGCAACACAGAGTGGGTCAATTTTTGGGGCAATGCCAGCCGTTTCAAAAAATCGTCGGTGCTCAGGTTGGCTACAAAGTAATCCACACCACTACCTTCGTCGTCGCTGTTGGTCCAATCGGTAATGCTTGGAAATGTGATGGTGCGCGAAAAAAACGGAATGCCATTGCTGGGAAATGTGCAACTAATGAGTGCAACGGCGGCTATCACAGCGAACAAATAGAGCAACACGGCAAGCGGCGACAGACTACCGTTGGGTAAAATTCGGCGGGCGTTGATTGCGTCCATTATTTTTTTTACAAAAAATTTTACACGAACTATCATCTTTGTTCAATGCGTTATATTTTTTTGATTTTTAGCGTTTGTCCTAAGGATAAATTGCGTGCTTTGGTCAACTGATTGAGGTTTTGAATGTCCTCTACACTAACGCCCAGATATTTGTACCGCTGACATATATCCCACAATGTGTCGCCGCTTTTGACCTGATAGCAAAGGTAGCCATTGAGTGATATAAGTTGCTCTTGTGGGGTTGTGGCAGATGCAGTGCCGGCTGTATTGTTATTGTTGCTTGATTTCACCTGCGATGTGCGGGATTTAGTATAGATATTGATTTTTTGTCCCACATAGATGCGGTCTTTGCGGGTATTGTTCCAATAGCGCAAATCGCTCAAACGCACGCTGTACATATCGGCAATAGTGCTCAACGTTTCGCCCGAGCGCACGGTGTGCTTGATTAAATTTTTGCCTGCCGGTGCCACATAAGGCGTAAAACCCGATGGAGCAACCATTTTTACAGGATTGTAAAAATCTGCTTTGTAAAAAGCAATTTTTTGCTCATTATCAATATATTTGTTCACATATTTTTTGGGCAATTTGAGTGAGCAAGGGCTTTCGTTACCCGGTATAACATCTCTGCGATACTGCGGGTTGAGGTCGCGCAAAGTGGCTATGGGCACACCCACAACAGCCGCAATTTGGTCAAAGTGCATCCACACATTTACATGTATAGTATCATAATTGGAGTAAGCCGAAAAGTTGATTTTTTTGGGTACCAAGTTGTGTTCTTTGTAGTAGTTCATCATATAACTTGCACCAATAAAAGCAGGCACGTAACCTCTTGTTTCGCGCGGAAGATAGGGGTAGATGTCCCAAAAAGCGTATTTGCCCGAACGGCGCATTGCCTTGCGCACATTGCCCGAGCCGCAGTTGTAGGCGGCTATCACCAAGGTCCAGTCCGAAAATTCTTTGTACAAATCTTTGAGGTGGCGGGCAGCAGCGAGTGTAGAAACAATGGGGTCGCGGCGGTCGTCTATAGTGGAGGTGATGCGCACATCGTAGCGCTTGGCAGTGCCGTACATAAATTGCCACAGCCCTGTTGCGCCCACACGCGACACCGCCTGCGGGTTCAATGCCGATTCGATGACAGGCAAATATTTAAATTCTAACGGCAATCCATACGAGTCAAGAATTTCCTCAAATATCGGAAAGTAGTATTCCGACAATCCCAAAATTTCTTCGACTTTGTCTTTGATTTTTGCGCCGGTGTACAGCATAATATAATTGCGCACAATGGCGTTGTAGGGCAATTGGATTTCACAAGGTAATTTTTCCAATCGTGCCTGATAGTCGGCATCGCTATACACCACAGGAATAAAGTCAACAGGTTTTTCGTGAGCATCCTCTGTGGTTTCAACAAATTCCATTCCTGCGGCTTCGGTGCTGGCGGTGTCGGTCTCCTCAAAAGGTTGCGCAAAGCCATGGGTAGCCGCTGTGAACAAAAAAACAAAAATAAAAAGATATTTCATAATTCACAATTTGTAATTGATTTTGTAATTCGTATTTTTAAAATTTTAAACTAAAAGTTAGTCCCGTAATAGGAACAATATTGTTATTAGAAAATGCGTAATAATCCATAAACGGCTCGCACTTGAACGATAAATTGTTGCTCATATCGTAGGTAAAAAAATGCGCGTCCACTGTTGCATCCACAATGTTGAGACCATAAAACAACACCATCAAAATAGTGTAAAAGTGCATATCGCGCCTGTGGGAATCTTTGGTGGTGCTTAGCCTATCCACCGTCCACTGCCGCAATCGCCCATCAATACTATTGTCCAACTTGTCTATCTCTCCTTGCAAATAGGTTTGTTGTTGCTCGTAGTTGGTATCATCGGTCGATAGGTTTTTTAATTCCATTTGCAAATTGCCTATTGTAATTTTTGCAGCGTATGCATTGCGAAACAAATTGTACTGAAAATTGTTGGTCTGCCTCAAATAAAACAGTGTGAGAAAACCTCCATACACAAGCGGCAGTTTCCAATATTTTTGATTGTACATTTGCCCCAAACCCGGCACCAATGTAGAATAAATAGCCGCTTTGCTGGGCGAGTGCTCGCCGTTGTCAAAACGATAATTATAGACTCCGTCCAACAAACTCCAAATATAGGTTACACCTACGCCTGCATAAAATAAGTTGCGCGCGAGTTTGTTGTCGTTGTAATAGTTTGCCAAGAACAACGTTCCTCCAATGCCGCCCCACACAATGGGGGCTTTCCACGCTTGCTTGTTGTAGATTTGACTAAAACCCGGCAACACCAGCGACAATCCCCACATTTGTGCTATGCTTAGCGAATCGCGTGGGTGCACCGCTGTGGTATCTATTGGCTCTTGCTGCGTTTGCGCCCGCGTTGCCGCAAAGCACATCATCGCAGCCAATACTACAAGCACCAACTTTTTCATACACACAATATCAGGATTGCGCCAATAATTCTAAGGTCTGCCGAGCATCGGCATCCTTCAATTCAATAGTGATGCGCACAGCACCATTGGGAATTTCTTTGGTGTGAATAGTTCCTCCGGGAAACCACTTGACCAAACCTTCTTGCAGTTGCGTGCAAAATTCCGATGGGGCTTCGCTCTCCTGTGTTTTGGTACGGGTCTTTTTTTCTTTTTTGGGTACCAATCCACTCACTATTTCTTCCGTTTGCCGCACCGACAAGCCTTGCTCCACAATCTGTTGCGCCAAGCGCAGTTGCTCTTTTGCCTCCAAGCCAATGAGCGAGCGTGCGTGCCCCATAGTGATGGTTTGCTTGCGCATAGCATCTTGTATTTCAACGGGCAATTTGAGCACACGCAAATAGTTGGCAACATTGGAACGGCTTTTGCCCACCGTTTCGCTAATTTCCTCTTGCGTGAGTTTGTGGGCATCTATTAGGTTTTGATAACTGATGGCAATGTCCAAATCGTTCAAACCTTCGCGCTGAATGTTTTCGACCAGCGCCATAATTTGAATATCTTTGTCGTCGGCAGTGCGCACATACACAGGGATTTCGGACAATCCTGCTAACTTGGCAGCCCTATAACGCCGTTCGCCGCTAATAATTTGGTAGCGGTTGTCTTCAATTTGCCGCACGGTAATGGGCTGAATAATTCCTATCTGCTCAATAGAATTTGCCAACTCTTGCAAACTCTCCTCCTCAAATTGGGTGCGGGGTTGTTTTTCGTTGGCTTCAATTTGATTGAGCGGAATTTCTCGAATGAGGGGCGAGTGTGTGGGTAGTCCACCTGCGCTAACATTAGGAAAAGCCTGCCCCGGTGTGGTCAAAGCGGGTTTCCCCAACAAAGATTCTATGCCGCTTCCTAAACGAACTCTTTTTGGCGTTGCCATTTTATATTTACAATTAATAATTAATAATTTACAGTTGTTCTTCTTGCACCTGCGTTTCTTCGTTGTTGGCTACTTCTTTTTTGCGTTTTCTTGTTTTTATAGGCACAGGTTCGCCGTTGCGTTGCAAAAATTCTTTTGCCAAATTCATATAATTGACAGCCCCCGACGAATGGGAGTCGTACAGCAAAGCCGGTTGCCCAAAAGACGCTGCCTCGCTGAGTTTGATGTTGCGTTGAATAACCGTTTCAAATGCCATTTCGTTAAAATAATTGCGCACATTTTCCACCACTTCGTTGGCGTGATTCACGCGCAAATACATCGTTAGCAAAAAGCCTTCAAAGGCTATATCGGGGTTGAGATTTTTTTGCACAATGGCAATGGTGTTCATCAATTGCGCCAAACCTGCCAGCGAAAAAAACTCGCATTGCACAGGTATCAGCACCGAGTTGGCAGCCGTCAAAGCGTTGGTGGCAATCAATCCTAACGATGGCAGGCAGTCAATAAAAATATAGTCGTAGTCATTTTGCACTGCCGACAATACATTGCGCAGCACCTTGTCGCGTTGAGGCAATTGCATCAACTCGATTTCGGCACCCACCAAGTCCACGCGGGCGGGCAGCAAATGTAAATTCACAATAGCAGTTTGCAAAATTGCCGTGTGCGGGTCAACCCCCAGCACCAAACATTCATATACACTCTGCTGAATTTGCTCTTCTTTGAAACCCAAGCCTGTGGTGGCATTGGATTGAGGGTCGGCATCCACCACGAGCACCCGCTTGCCCAATAGCGCAAGGCTGGCCGAGAGATTGATGGCGGTGGTGGTTTTGCCCACACCTCCTTTTTGGTTTGCAATTGCTATGATTTTTGCCATAATTTTAAAATCTAATTCAAACGCGCTACTATGCGAAACAAGCGACAAAAGTAATAAATAATTTTGACTATCAAAAAAAATAGTGCTGTAAATTGCTTTTAATGCCCCTAAAACCTGCTCTACGCAAGGCAGAATGCCGAGTTAATGCCCCAAAGGAGGCTTCATCGATATTTTGCCAATCGGCGGCAGTCATTTGCGTAAGTTTTTGATTTACAGCATTTTGAGCGTGAACACTCACCAATGGAATTTTATTGTGGGGGCACACTTTTTGACAAATATCGCAGCCAAAAATATAACCGCAGCGGCATTTTTGGGCAGGAGCAATGCCCCAATGGGCTGCCTCAATCGTCCAATAGGCAATGCAGCGGCGGGCATCTATCACACGCGGCGCCACAATGGCACGTGCAGGGCAAGCCTCCGCGCATTGCCCGCAATCCTCACAGGTAGTGGGTTGCAGAGGTCGGTCGTAGGCGTTTGCCGCGTCATTCACCGCCAGCGAGGCAATAAAAACAAACGAGCCTATTTGCGGGTGAATAAGCATAGCATTGTTGCCAATGAAGCCCAGCCCCGCCTGCATTGCCCAGTGGCGCTCCAAAAGCGGCGCGGTGTCCACCAGCGCGCGCCCCGCGAGCGCGGGGTAGGTGGTTTGCAAACACTGCAACAACTCCCGCAGTTTTTTCTTCAACAACGAGTGGTAGTCTTGTCCGTAGGCATAGCAAGCAATTTGCGGCAAATGCTCATCTTGCCATTGTGCAGGCGTGTATTGCCACAGCAACACTATCAAGGTCTGCATCTCAGGCAGCCATTGCTGCGGATGCAGGTGCTTGGTAGTATTGATTTCTAAATAGGCCATTTGCGCTTGCTGCCCTTGCCGCAACCATTGCAAAAACGCCTGCCGATGCACCTCGTCCACCGATTGCAGAGCAACCAGCCCGCAGGCATCCCATCCTAATTGAGTTGCTGCTAATTTAACTTGTTGTGCATCAATCATTTATATTTTACATAAAACCCAATTCCAACTTGGCTTCTTCGCTCATCATATCTTGGTTCCACATAGGGTCAAACACCAAATTGACCACCACAGAGGCTACGCGGGGCACGGTGCTTACTTCCTCGCGCACGTTGTCCACAATTTGGTCGGCAATGGGGCAGTTGGGCGCAGTGAGTGTCATCATAATCACCACATTGCCCTCCTCGCTCACGTTGATTTCGTAAATCAATCCCAAAGCATAGACGCTCACAGGGATTTCGGGGTCATAGATATTTTTGAGCACTCGAATAATGTCTTGTTGTATGGCTAAAATTTGGTCGGCATTCATAGTTTATTACAAATTCAAATTTAATACGTTGATAATCAATTGGTTAAATAACATTCTGTAGAAAATGTTAATAGAAAATTATTACAAAAATACAAAAAAATCATTGGTTTGCAAAAAACAACAAACAGAAATGCAATAAAAAATTTGGTTCAATCCTAAGATTAGGGGGATTTTTACATAAAATTTATATCTTTGTACCCTCAAACGATGCTTATTGAATATCAATTATGAATAAAATTTTGAACGTAACCACAGGTATATTTTTGGCATTGGGGATAATAGCGGTCGTGTTGCCATTGAGCGTCATTGCGTACATACCCTTAGTTGCAGCCTTGCTTTGCGCTGTGATTTCTATACTCGTTGCGCCCAAAAATCGCCAAAAAATTGCTACCGTACAGTTAATTATCGCTTTGGGAATTGCGCTCATTTTGGGCATAAAAGTGCTTTTTGTTGAATGATGAAGCAGCGTAGGAACAAAAAACCGTAGAACAATAGATATACAATTGACCGACAATCAACATATTACCTTAATGCGGGCTGCCTTGCAGGAAGCGCAGCAGGCTTTTGCCCACGACGAAGTGCCCATAGGTGCAGTGGTGGCGCACAAAGGACGCATCATTGCACGTGCGCACAATCTTGTGGAGACTCTTTGCGATGCCACAGCCCACGCCGAAATGCAGGCTATCACTGCGGCGACAAATTTTATTGGCGGCAAATACTTGCCCGATTGCACGCTCTATGTAACTGTGGAGCCTTGCCCAATGTGCGCTGCCGCTATGTATTGGGCACAATTGGGCACATTGGTTTACGGTGCTACTGACGAAAAACGGGGCTATTCGCTGATTGCCCCCAAGGTGCTGCATCCCAAAACGCCAGTGCTGTCGGGCATTTTAGAGAATGAGTGCAGTGTTTTAATGAAACAATTTTTTCAAAAAAAGAGAGAACATAAATAATTATTCGTATGAAAAACATTCAATTATCCAACACCGGATGGGAGGTATCCAATATGATAATGGGCTGTATGCGCATTTGTCAACTTTCCAAAAGCGAGGCAGGGCAACTGATACATACTGCTTTGGAATTGGGCATCAACTTTTTTGACCACGCCGACATCTACGGCAAAACCGAGTGTGAACGCCTGTTTGCGGAAGCATTTCCTATGAACAGCGACCAGCGCGAAAAAGTTTTTATCCAAAGCAAATGCGGTATTCGCAGTGGATACTACGATTTTTCAAAAGAGCATATTTTGGAGGCTGTGAATGGCATACTGAGCCGCCTCAAAACCAGTTACTTGGATGTGCTTTTGCTGCATCGCCCCGATGCGCTGATGGAGCCTGACGAAATAGCCGAAGCCTTTGACCACTTGTTGCTGTGCGGCAAAGTGCGTGCCTTTGGGGTATCCAATTTTAACCCTATGCAAATAGAATTGTTGCAACGCTCGTTGCCTAACAAATTGGTTATCAACCAACTGCAATTCAGCATCGCCCATAGTTTATTGGTGGACGGCGGCATTGCGGTGAATATGGGCATTCCCCAAAGCATAGACAGGACGGGCAGTGTGCTCGATTATTGTCGGTTGCAAAATATCACTATTCAAGCGTGGTCGCCGTTCCAAAAAGGCTTTTTTGAAGGAGTGTTTTTGGGCGACAAAACCTACGCCGAACTCAATGTAGTGATTGACCGCTTAGCCAAAAAATATGGAGTAACCAACACCGCCATTGCCGTGGCGTGGATTACGCGCCACCCCGCCAATATACAAGTGGTTTTGGGCACCACCAATGTGCAACGTTTGCGCGATAGTTGCGCCGGCTCAGACCTTGCGCTACTGCGCGAAGAATGGTACGAAATTTACAAAGCCGCCGGCAACACTATTCCGTAGTTTGTTGTGAATTATCAAGTTGCAACTGTGCAATTTCCTCTTCGGTAGCACGGAGTTTTTGGCTACAAAAATTGAGCAACTCCAGCGTTTTTTTGACCATCTCCGACAATTTATCAATGTCGGTAGAAGGGTTTTCCATTTGTTGCAAAAGGCTCTCAATCTCTTCTATGGCTTGCTGATAGGTATGTTTTTTCATTTTCTTTGATATTGTAAGAATACAGTAGTGATTGTTGTAAAGGTTCAACAGCCGATTTGAGTATCGCAGCAACAGGCACTCCACTTGTATCTGCCGGCATCTGGTTGGGTGCGGCAGGTGGTAAAATAAAAATGTCGGTTGGTGTAATAGAGTCCGCAGGCAAAGTGTTTTTAACAGGCTCTGCTGTGGGTGTAAGCGGCAGTGTATCTCTCACCTGTTCTTTGGCGGGCAGTTGCGGCAATGTATCTTTTACAGGTTCTTTTTGGGGTACAATGGGCACAACGTTTTGCTCCACAGGAAGAGGCAGTCCTATACCTCTGTAAAAATCATATTCGGGATACGGCACATCGCCTTTGGGAAACTGCGCTCCCAGCGCAATCTTAAAACCCAACGACACGGGCATCACCCTTTGAGTAATGGGTGTCCGTGTGTTAATAATGGAAGTTAATGCACTTTCGCCGCCGTTGTATCCATTGGGATAATTGTTGTAGTCCACCAAAGGATGTATTGCGCCCACTTTCATATCCTTGATGCCAATATCAATATAGGCACTGGTATATAGGTAGCATCTGATTTTTTCGTTGGAAATGAGATGCCATTTTAAACCTATTTCGGTGGAAAAAAACATAGCAGGTTTGAGAGCAAGTTTTTTGCCCGAAGAAATCTTTTCGTAGGTTCCAAATCCGTTGGATAGGTCATCTTCAATAGCATTGCCGCTACTGTATCCATCGGGATACCCTTCGGTAATAATTTTGTCGGTTGTGCTACTATATTTGGAGGCAAAGGGTAGCCCAAATTTTACGCCCAAAGCAATATAAAGATAATGAGGCGAATTTGGCATTAATAAACGCTGGAATCGTAACTGAAGTGGAAAATTAAGGAGCATAGTTTTCTGGGTCTCGCTATAATTATAGGCTGCGTAGTAAAAATCAAAGTCGCCTATTGGGTTTGTGCCAACCGCACGATATACCGACGAAAGATAGGGAAATTTGATGCGTGTGCTCAAAGACGTTACTTCTGCACCTATGCTCAAATCCCATTGTCGTAAAAAGTGCAAAGCGTAATTCACGCCGCCCGTGTTCAATAGGCTTATATTGAACTCATTTTTTTCATCGGCTTGATAATTGAACACACTCCCCCCCCCTGCGCCGTACACTCGCCATTCGTTAGAATAGTATTGTGCGTGCCCGGAGTACCCAACAAGCCACAGGCTCATTGTAAGAATAAAGTTTTTGTAGTTCATCTACTTTGTAAGTGTACAACAAGTCAAACCTACAAAGATAGTAAAATAAGTTTACAACCTATTTTTTCTAAAAATTTACTTAATTTGCAAATATGATATTTTTTTATACCTTTGTGGGCGAAAAAAATTTTATGTGTAATTATTAACCAATCAATATAAAACATTATGGCAAAAGTAGATTTAGCAAAGTATGGGATTACAGGCAACACCGAAGTGGTGTACAATCCCTCGTATGAAGACCTGTACAAAGACGCGACCCAGCCCGGGTTGCAGGGCTTTGAAAAGGGTCAAGTAACCGAGTTGGGCGCAGTGAATGTAATGACCGGCGTTTATACCGGCCGCTCGCCCAAAGACAAATTTTTTGTAAAGGACGAAACCAGCGAAAATACCGTTTGGTGGACTTCGGATGCCTACAAAAACGACAACAAACCTGTGTCGAAAGAAACTTGGGCAGAACTCAAAAAAATTGCTACCCAAGAGTTGAGCAACAAAAAATTGTATGTAGTGGACGCTTTTTGCGGCACCAACGCCAATACTCGCCTCAAACTTCGCTTTATTGTAGAAGTGGCTTGGCAAGCACATTTTGTAAAAAATATGTTTATCCGCCCTTCGGATGCAGAGTTGGCCAATTTTGGCGAGCCTGATTTTGTAATTATGAACGCCTCAAAGGCAAAAGTTGAAAATTACAAAGAACTCGGTTTGAACTCAGAAACGGCTGTCGTTTTCAATTTGACCGAAAAAATTCAAATTATTTTGAACACTTGGTACGGCGGCGAAATGAAAAAAGGTATGTTCTCTTATATGAATTACCTGCTGCCATTGCGCGGCATTGCTTCGATGCACTGCTCGGCAAACACCGATTTGGAAGGCAAAAGTTCGGCTATTTTCTTTGGACTTTCGGGCACCGGCAAAACCACCCTTTCGACCGACCCCAAACGCTTGCTCATTGGCGACGACGAGCACGGCTGGGACGACGAAGGCGTGTTCAACTTTGAAGGCGGCTGCTATGCCAAAGTTATCAACCTGAGCAAAGAAGCCGAACCCGATATTTACAACGCCATTCGCCGCGATGCGCTGCTCGAAAACGTAACAGTTGCTGCTGACGGAAAAATTGATTTCAACGACAAGAGCGTAACCGAAAACACCCGCGTTTCGTATCCTATCAACCATATCGAAAAAATTGTTAAGCCTGTTTCAAAGGGTCCCAATGCAAAACAAGTTATCTTCCTTTCGGCAGATGCTTTTGGCGTGTTGCCTCCGGTTTCGATACTTACTCCCGAGCAAACGCAATACTATTTCCTTTCGGGCTTCACTGCAAAATTGGCAGGCACCGAACGCGGAATTACCGAGCCTACACCTACTTTTTCGGCTTGTTTTGGTGCGGCTTTTTTGAGTTTGCACCCCACCAAATATGGCGAAGAATTGGTAAAACGTATGAAAATATCGGGGGCAAAAGCCTACTTGGTAAACACAGGTTGGAACGGCTCCGGCAAACGTATCTCTATCAAAGATACACGCGGCATCATTGACGCTATCCTTGATGGCTCAATCAACACCGCGCCCACCAAAAAAATCCCATATTTTGATTTTGAAGTGCCCACGGCATTGCCCGGCGTTGACCCCAAAATCCTTGACCCGCGCGACACCTACGCAAGTGCCAACGATTGGGATGTAAAAGCCAAAGACCTTGCCGCACGTTTCAACAAAAACTTTGAAAAGTTCACCGGCAACACCACCGGCAAAGCCTTGGTAGCAGCAGGTCCCAAGTTGTAATCACAAATGTATATTACGAGAAACGAGCGTTTATCTAAAGATAGACGCTCGTTTTTTTTGTGGTTTAATGAAAAACCTCCTGCACTTCAAGAGTACAAGAAGTTTCCTAAATATCTTTTTGCAATGCCTTATGCGGCAAAGAACTGTTTTACAGTGTCGTTGTGCACAATGTCCTCCTGAAAGGCGTATGCGCCTGTCTTTTCGGACTTTATCATTTTGATACACTTGGTGTAATTTTTGCCGGATTTGTCGCCTTTGAAGGTTGCGACCGCTTTCTTTGCCATATTCTATAACTGATTGAAATTCAACAACTTATGTTAGTTACTTTATCTCACGATGCACCGTTACCTTTTTCAAAAAGGGATTGTACTTTTTGCGCTCAATACGGTCGGTGGTGTTCTTTTTGTTTTTGGTGGTAATGTAGCGCGAAGCACCTGCCACGCCGCTCTGGCGTTGTTCTGTGCATTCCAAAATTACCTGCACTCTATTGCCTTTTTTTGCCATTTTTGTAACTGTTTTAATAAATAGAAATTAAGCCATTCTGCTCGGCTTTTGCGAGGGCTGCCTTTAAGCCATTTTTGCGAATGGTGCGTATCCCTGCTGCCGATACTTTGAGTGTTACCCAACGATTTTCTTCTTCGTACCAAAACCTCTTATTGTGCAGATTGGGTAAAAACTCACGTTTGGTTTTGATGTTGGAGTGCGACACGTTGTTGCCGCGTTGCAATTGCTTTCCTGTAATTTGACAAATCCGTGCCATTTTTTTTTTGATAAATTTTTTAGAGCCGCAAAGGTAACGCATTATTTTCAATTTGCAAGGCTTTTGAGCAAAAAATTATTAATTGTTTACATAAATCATTGATTTTCAACAAACTATTTTTTTCTTACAAAGATAAATTTGGCTGTTTCAACAAAAGGTAGTATCTTTGAGCGTTTTTTTGCAAGGGGGGTTAGCTCAGTTGGCTAGAGCGCTTGCATGGCATGCAAGAGGTCGTGGGTTCGACTCCCATACTCTCCACCAATAATTTACAATCGACAATGTATAATTTGTTGATTATCAATAAGTTACACATTGTTTTTATATCATTATCTAATCATTTTTGCTATGCAAATTTCTCATATCGAACACATTGGTATTGCGGTCAAAAGTTTGGCAGAAGCCATTCCGTACTACGAAAACACATTGGGATTGAAGTGCTATAATGTAGAAGAGGTGCAAGACCAAAAGGTGCGCACCGCTTTTTTTATGGTAGGGCAAACCAAAATAGAGTTGCTCGAAAGCACCTCGCCCGACGGCACTATTGCCAAATTTATTGAAAACCGAGGCGAAGGAGTGCACCACATCGCATTTGCTACAAACGGCGTCAATGCTGCCTTGCAGGAGTTGGAAGGCAAAGGCATCCGCTTGATAGACCAGCAAAGCCGCAAAGGTGCCGAGGGTTTGAACATCGCATTTTTGCACCCAAAATCTACGCTGGGGGTGCTCACCGAACTTTGTGAAAAAGCATAATTTAATTGAATGAAAAATTAAAAATCTAAAAAAATGGGTGCTATTCAAGAAAAACAAGTAGAAGAATTGGTAAAACACCGCGAAAAAGCCTACCTTGGCGGTGGGCAAAAGCGCATTGATTCGCAACACGCCAAAGGGAAATTTACAGCGCGGGAGCGCATTGCCCAATTGTTGGACGCAGACTCTTTTGAAGAGTTTGGGATGTTTGTAGAGCATCGTTGCACCAACTTTGGGATGGAAAAAGAAACCTACCCGGGCGATGGCGTGATTACAGGCTGCGGCAGCATTGACGGACGTTTGGTCTATTTGTATGCACAGGATTTTACCGTATTTGGCGGCTCGCTTTCGGAATCGATGGCTGCCAAAATTTGCAACGTGCAAGATTTGGCAATGAAAATGGGTGCGCCCATCATTGGCATCAACGACTCGGGCGGGGCACGCATACAAGAAGGCGTGAACGCATTGGCAGGCTATTCCGAGATTTTTCAGCGCAATATTCTGGCATCGGGTGTGGTGCCGCAAATCTCGTGCATCTTTGGACCCTGCGCCGGCGGAGCGGTGTATTCGCCTGCCCTCACCGACTTTACGCTGATGAACAAGGACACAAGTTATATGTTTCTCACCGGACCCAAAGTGGTGAAGGCGGTTACCGGCGAGGACGTTACGCAAGAGCAACTCGGCGGAGCATCGGTGCACGCTTCCAAATCGGGCGTGGCGCACTTTGTTTCGCAAAACGAGGAGCAGGGCTTGTCGCTGGTGCGCAAATTGCTCAGTTACATTCCGCAAAATAATTTGGAGGAGGCACCGCTCGCAGTTTGCACCGACCCCATCAATCGTTTGGAGGAGTCGCTCAACAGCATCATCCCCGACAGTCCCAACAAATCCTACGATATGTACGAAGTGATTAGGGCAATTGTTGACCACAGCGAATACTTGGAAGTGCACAATGCTTATGCACCCAACATTATCACGGCTTTTGCGCGTTTCAACGGCATTTCGGTGGGCATTGTAGCCAATCAGCCCTGCAAAATGGCAGGCGTGTTGGACATCAACGCATCCCGCAAAGCAGCAAGGTTTGTGCGCTTTTGCGATGCCTTCAATATCCCCTTGGTAACTTTGGTGGACGTGCCCGGATTTTTGCCCGGCACAGGTCAAGAGTACGGCGGCGTGATTGTGCACGGAGCAAAATTGCTCTACGCTTATGGCGAAGCCACGGTGCCCAAAGTAACCGTTACCCTGCGCAAATCGTACGGCGGTGCGCACATTGTGATGAGTTGCAAGCAGTTGCGCGGCGATGCCAACTATGCCTGGCCCGGCGCCGAAATTGCAGTGATGGGCGCTTCGGGTGCTATTGAAGTGTTGTACAACAAAGAGATTGCCGCCGACCCCACAGTAGCCGAGCAAAAAACAAAAGAATATACCGAAAAGTTTTCAAACCCCTACAACGCCGCCAAGTATGGTTACATCGACGATGTGATATTGCCCATGAACACCCGCTTTCGCGTAATTAGGGCTTTGCAGCAGTTGGCCACCAAAAAACTTTCTAACCCTGCCAAGAAGCACGATAATTTGCCGCTGTAGAAATAAAATGGATAATGAATGGTTAATTTTGAACAAATAAAACATCACTTTGATACACTGAATTGGAATTACGACCACTTTTACAATTCCAACGATATTTGTACGCCGATGGATTGCGTCAAAGAAATGGTGGACAAAGTGCCTTGTGATGTTTGGAAACGACCGAATTTGAAAGTGTTGGATAGTTGTTGCGGTAATGGAAATTTTCACGGATATATTGCTACCAAAACCGCACTGAACAACTTGTATTTTAATGAGATAAACGAGAAAAGAGTACATAATGTAAAGGGTTATTTTGGAGAAAATATAAACATAACCACAAAAGATTTTTTGACATTTGAAGAAAAAGAAGAGTATGATTTGGTGGTGTCCAATCCGCCGTATGCAAAGTTTGACACGGACAACAAAAGGGTGTCAAAAAACCACAACATGTCGCGGGATTTCATAAGGAAGGCATTGGCGATTACCAAAAAAGACGGTTATTTGTTGTTTATTGTCCCTAATAATTGGATGTCGTTTTCGGATAGAAACACCTTGCCCAAAGAGTTGAGCAAATATCAGTTTGAGTATTTGGATATTCACGGGGCAAAAAAATGGTTTCCAAAAGTAGGGTCGTCATTCACGTGGTTTTTATTACACAAAGTTCTTAATCATCAAGGGTTTACGGTTGCCAACAATTATGTGGTCAACGACGTGCAAACTGCCACATTGGACAAGGGAGTTAATTTTATTCCACTCTATTACTCCGATGAGGTGCGCAGCATTGTCAATAAAACGTTGAATAACAATAAGTTGCCGCGCTATAAAATAGAGACCAATAGTTTTTTGCATCGCTACACCAAACGCGAATATATTAGCGAGGAGCGCAATGATAAATTTTGTTATCGTCTAATTCATACGCCCACACAAGAGGTTTGGAGTTGTGTACCGCACAAATATCAAAAGGGTTACAAAGTTTTTATATCGCTCACCAACCAATACGGCACGTTTGTGGACGATTGCGGAATGACGCAAAGTATTGCCTACATTCGTTGCCGGTCAAAGGACGAGGCAGATAGGGTAAAACAAGAGTTAGACAACGAAGTGTATAAATTTTTGAACAACATTACCCGATATGGTAATTTTAATAATATAAGAGTGTTGCAGAAATTTCCTGTATTGGGTAGTTTTGAATTGACCGTAGAAGAGAAGATATTTATTAAAAAATTTAATCAGCAATACTATGGCAACACAAGGAAAAAAGAAGAATAGAAACATAGTGTTGCTCAAAAGTGTGGACGATTTGCAAACCGAAATCTCGTATAAAGATTTTGAATACAAAAGATATTTTATTCATTTGTGTAATTTGATACCCAATAAAACAGACGAAAAATTAGAAATAGAAACGGTAAATGCAGCCAACATTAGCAAAAGCGGGATGGTGTATGTGTTTGTAATAGAAGGTAAAATTTTCAAAATAGGGCAAAGCATTAGTTCTATCAAACAGCGGGTGCAATCGTATAATTGCGGCAAAACGGAGTATAGAATTAGCGGGACAAATTCTACCACCAATTATTTTGTATTGCAAAGTTTGTTGAATATAGGCAAAGTAGTGAATGTGTATGCGTTTTTTCCGGAGCAACCCACTTATACTATCTTTGGCAAAACGTATCAAAACAGTCTTTCTACTTCTAAGCAGGCAGAAAAAGAAATTTTGAAAGATTTTATTAAAAACCACAATAAAAAACCAATAGGGTGCACACAACGGTAAAATAAATTTACAACAAAATATCAATATATCGTATGAAAAAATCATTGTTTTTTATAGTTTGCTTTTTGAGCATTGGATGGGGAGTTGCGGTGGTGCACGCGCAAGATGCTGTAGCCGATAACACTGAGGCGGCTGCGCAGGTGCAAGCAACAGCAACGGAAGCCGCCGCACCCGCACCTCACGCCAAAAGCAGCATCGCAGAATTTGAAAAGCACGACCCCTGGGGCATAGCAATGACAATTACGGCTATGGCGGTAGTGTTTTCGGCATTGTTGTTGCTGTTTTTTTCCTTTAAATATGTGGGCAAGGTAATGCAGCACCTGCGCGACAGGCGCGAAGCGGTGCACGCTCCCGAAGAGAGCAAAATGGTGGATGGCAAAACCGCTCAACAGCCCAGCGATGTGTATGCAGCCATTGCCTTTGCACTGCATCAGTATCAGCACGATATATACCAAATGGAACATGCCGTGCTCACCATCAACAAAGTAGCACGCACCTACTCGCCTTGGAGTTCTAAGATTTACGGACTGCGCGAAATTCCGCAGAAAAAATGAAAAATAAAAAATTATGAATTATAAATTGTGAAACGAAGTTCGACGTAGTCAATTATCAATTATAAATTATTATGAAAGAATACAAATTAAAAATCAATGGTAACAGTTACCGCGTAGCCGTTAAGTCTATTGAGGGTAACATTGCCAAAGTGGAGGTCAATGGCACCTTGTACAAGGTGGAAATGGAGAAGGAAATCAACGTGCCTGCCAACAAAACCCCAAAAATTGTGCAGCAAGCACCGGTGATAGCCGCCGCCGCACAACCTGTCAAAACCTCTGCGCCCTCATCGGTGGGAGCCGTGAAATCGCCGCTGCCCGGCGTGATATTGAGCGTGGCTGTCAATGAGGGAGATGCTGTGCAAGTGGGGCAAAAATTGCTCGTGTTGGAGGCTATGAAAATGGAAAACAGCATCGAAGCCGACCGCGCAGGAACAGTTACCTCCATTAAGGTACGACATGGCGACTCTGTATTGGAGGGAACCGATTTGGTGATTATTTCTTAACAACTTTTGCATAAAATAAAATGGAGGAAGGATTACTCGCGTTTTTGATTAACAACATTCAGCATTTTCTGAATGAAACAGCGTTTGCCAACTTTGAGGTGGGCAACTTGGTGATGATGTTGGTAGGTTGCCTTTTTATCTACCTTGCCATACGACACGGATTTGAGCCGCTGTTGCTTGTCCCCATTGGCTTTGGGATGATTATTGGCAACATCCCCTTTGCCCAAGGCGCAGGAGTGGGCATCTACGAGGAAGGCTCGGTGCTCAACTACCTCTATTTTGGGGTAAAAAACGGCATCTATCCACCCCTTATCTTTTTGGGCATTGGGGCAATGACAGATTTTTCTGCCCTCATCTCTAACCCCAAACTGATGTTGGTGGGTGCATCCGCACAGATAGGTATTTTTGGGGTGTATATTGCCGCTTTGGCATTTGGGTTTGCCCCCAATGAAGCCGCCTCGGTGGGCATCATTGGCGGTGCAGATGGTCCCACGGCAATTTTCCTAACTTCTCACTTAGCCCCGCATTTGTTGGGTGCTGTGGCGGTGTCGGCTTATTCTTATATGGCAATGGTGCCGCTCATTCAACCGCCCATTATGCGGCTTTTGACCACCCCAAAAGAGCGGCTCATTCGTATGCCTCATCCCCGCACCGTTTCAAACTTAGAAAAGGTAATGTTCCCCATTATTGGTATATTGCTCACGTGTTTGATTGTGCCGGCAGCACTGCCTTTGCTCGGAATGTTGTTCTTTGGCAACTTGCTCAAAGAAAGCGGTGTTACACGCCGTTTGGCCGAAACCGCACGCGGGCCTCTGATTGACATTGTTACCATAGTGTTGGGGCTAACGGTGGGTGCATCCACGCAAGCCGACACCTTTCTCTCTGCGCAATCGGTAAAGATATTTTTCTTGGGATTTTTCTCGTTTGCCGTAGCCACGGCTGCTGCGGTGTCGTTTGTAAAGTTCTTTAACTTGTTCTTAAAAAAGGGCAACAAAATTAACCCGCTCATTGGCAATGCCGGTGTGTCTGCTGTGCCCGCCGCTGCTCGCGTTTCGCAAACAGTAGGTTTGCAATACGACAAAACCAACCACTTGCTAATGCACGCCATGGGACCCAATGTGGCAGGCGTAATTGGCAGTGCCGTTGCCGCAGGCGTGCTGCTGGGATTTTTCTCGTAAGGTGCTAAATTTTATTTGTTTACTATGAAAAAATCTATTCTTTTTTTAGGCGCAGCAGTGGGCTTGTTCGCCTGCAAAACACAACATTCTACCGATGTAGAAATGGATAAATTTGTGAGCAACTTGATGGCTCAAATGACTTTGGAGGAAAAAATTGGACAACTCAATCTCCCCACAGTGGGCTTTGATGTTACCGGACCTTTGCTGAGCAAAGATGTGGAGCAAAAAATAAAAGACGGCAAAGTAGGCGGCGTGTTCAACACCTACACGCCCAATGCGGTGCGCAAGTTGCAGGAATTGGCTATCACTCAATCGCGGCTCAAAATACCGCTACTTTTTGGTTATGATGTAATTCACGGACACCGCACCATTTTCCCTATTTCGCTGGGGCTGAGCGCATCGTGGGACACGGCTCTCATTGCCCGCACTGCCGCCGCGGCTGCCGTTGAGGCTGCCGCCGATGGGCTTAATTGGACTTTTTCGCCTATGGTGGACATTGCCCGCGACCCGCGCTGGGGGCGGGTTAGCGAAGGCGCCGGCGAAGACCCATTTTTGGGTGCTGCCATTGCAAAAGCAATGGTGCAGGGCTACGAGCAAGGCAACCTGAGCAATCCCAATACGGTGCTGTCGTGCATCAAACACTTTGCGCTCTACGGCGCAGCCGAAGGCGGGCGCGACTACAACACCACCGATATGAGCCGCGTGCGAATGTACAACGAATACTTGCCGCCCTACAAGGCTGCGGTGGAGGCAGGCGCAGGCTCAATAATGACCTCGTTTAACGAAATTGACGGCATTCCGGCAACAGCCAACAAATGGCTGTTCACGCATTTGCTGCGCGAACAATGGGGCTTCAAAGGCTTGGTGGTAACCGACTACACCGCCATTGCCGAAATGATAAGCCACGGCGTAGGCGATAAATCCAAAACCGCCGAATTGGCACTCAACGCAGGCGTAGATATGGATATGGTAAGCGAATTTTTGTTGGACGAACTGCCCGCTTTGGTACAAGCAGGCAAAGTGAGCAAAGCCAAGGTGGATGCGGCTTGCCGTAGAATTTTGGAGGCAAAATATAAATTAGGATTATTTGCCGACCCCTATCGCGGCGTGAGCGAAGAGCGTGCCCAAGCAGAATTGATGAGTGCCGACAAATTGGCGTTGAGCAAAGAGGCGGCTATCAAAAGTATGGTGCTGCTCAAAAACGAGCGGCAGACATTGCCCCTCAAGCCTTCGCAAAAGGTGGCTTTTGTGGGCGCATTGGTCAAAGACCAACGCAACCTGATTGGCAGTTGGAGTGGCGCCGGCAATTGGCGTCAAGCCGTGAGCCTTTGGGAGGCATTGAAACAACAAGGCAACAGCGACAAATTGTTGTATGCCAAAGGTTGCAATTTGTTGAACGACGGTGCATTGCGCAATCAACTGAATGCCAACGATGGGCAAATTGAATTGGACAGCAGGTCGCCGCAGCAACTCATTGCCGAAGCCGTGCAAGCGGCACAGCGTGCCGATGTAGTGGTGGCGGTGCTGGGCGAGGCTTTTGGTATGACCGGCGAGGCTGCCAGCCGTGCCGATATTGCCCTGCCCAACCATCAACAAGAACTATTGCGTGCGCTCAAAAAAACAGGCAAACCCATTGTGCTGGTGCTAATGAACGGTCGCCCGCTCACGCTCACTTGGGAAAACGACAATGTGGATGCCATTCTCGAAACGTGGTTTGCCGGAACGCAGGCAGGCGCTGCCATTGCCGATGTGCTCTACGGTGCTGCCAATCCGTCGGGCAAACTCACGATGTCGTTTCCGCGCAGCGTAGGGCAAATTCCCATCTACTACAACCACAAACAAACCGGACGTCCGCGCAACGAAAATCAAAAATATACCTCTAAGTACCTCGACGAAAGCAACGAGCCGCTCTATCCGTTTGGTTACGGATTGAGTTACACGCAGTTTGCCTATTCGCCCGTGCAGTTGTCGGCCACAACGCTTGCAGGCGGCAGCACTATCACGGCATCTGTAACCCTCACCAACAAAGGCACGCGCGCCGGCGAAGAAACGGTGCAACTCTACATTCGCGACAAAGTGGGCAGCATCACTCGCCCTGTGAAGGAATTAAAGGGTTTCAAAAAAGTATTGTTGCAACCCAACGCCAGCCAACAAGTAGAATTTACCATCACCGCCGACCTGCTCAAATTCTACAACAGCGACCTGCAATATGTAGCCGAAGCAGGCGATTTTCAAGTGTTTATAGACGGCAGTTCCAACACCAACAACAGTGCGGCGTTTGAGTTGAAGTGAGAATGGTTTGGTGAAATGTGAAAAAAAATGTAATTTTGTGTGATTATTTACCCTTTAATTATTAAAAAAATGGCAACACAAACAAACACCCATGCTGTTACTGCACCGCAAGCAGCAGACGAAACTCTCTCAGCCCGCGACCGCATTAAGCCCAGAGGGTTGGCAGGATTGTTCAAAGGTCGTATTCATTACGACGAAAATGCAGATATTTTTAATTTAAATTAAAATGAAAAAATATCTGCTTGACACGCATATTTTGATTTGGCTATTAGCCGATGAAACAAGCAAACTTAACAAAGGTATTCGCGAGGATATAGAGTACTTTCAGTACTCTTATTATGCAAGCGTGGAGTCGTTACGTGAAATAGTTATTTTGCAATCGTTGAAAAAAATTACCTTTGATGATAGTTTGGATAAGATTGTGAGCGCATTGGCGGAACGGCAAATTAACATTATTCCTATTGAATTAAAGCACGTGCGGGCTTTGGAAAATTTACCTATTCCAAGCATTGACACCAAGTTGCACAACGACCCGTTTGACCGTATGCTTATATCGCAAGCCATTGCTGATGGCTATGCTATTATTAGTGCCGACAGTAAATTCCCATTCTACCAAAAATACGGATTAGACCTATTGGTCAATGAACAATAACAGCGAGTTGGTCGCTGGTAATTGATTGAACCTTTTTCCTCCTACATCTTCCCCTTCCCAAAAATATAACTCAGCGAAAGATGCGGTGAGTAGCCCAAGGTTTGGTGGTGGGCAACGGCTACGTCGATGGTCCACGAGCGGAGGGTGTAGCCTACGCCGGCAAACAGTTCCACAGGTTGCAGCGTGGTGCCCACTCTGATGGCAAATGCGGGCAGCAAAAAATGCTCTACCCCCGCTTTGAAGCGGCCTTTTTGGTTGGAACTAAATTCCCCTTGCAAAAATAACGCAGTGGTGCTGATAATTTGATAACCCGCACCCACATTAAAGATTACAGGCAGTTGCTCGGAGTAAATGTTGCTCAAAAAGCGAGAGTAGGTAAAATTGTAAACGTGCGCACCCACCCACAACTGTTGGAGTGGATTTGCCAAAACGCCCACCTCGGCTGTGATAGCACCTGTGCTGCCATAGTGGGCAATGCTGATTTGATGATAGTCCACCGCCGCGCCAATGGCAATGTACTGCGACAGCCGCTTGCCCAACGCAAGGCTTGCCCGCAGTTCGTTGTAGGGCGAGGTGCCAAACGAGCAAACGCTTGCCCCCACTGTGCCGGCGTAGGGCACAGGCGTTGCAAAACTCGCCGCAGCGGTGTGCAATTCGGGCATCAAAAAACGGTTGAGGTAGTCCACAGAGGTGTAGGTGTTGTCCACAAAGCCCAAGGCTGCCTGATTGTTGTAAACGGCGTAAACATTAGCCGCAGTAACTGAGGCATTGCCCAAGGCAGCACTGCGTGCGCCGGTGGGAAAAACATTCATTTCGGCGCGCAACAGCCCCATTGAACACAAGACTATACCCAACAAAGATACAGTATGACGTAACTTGTTGAAAGCCAATGACGTATAATCGCAATTCATATCCATTATGAATTGTCAATTATTCATTGCGCATCAAAATGGCAGGTCGTCTGCTTCGGCAGGAGCAGCAGGCTCGTCTATGGTAACAGGAGTTGCCGCAGATGCAGGCGCAGCATAGCCTCCGCCGGTGGCAGAGTTGTCTTCGCGCTTGCCCAACAGACGCAGGTTGTCGGCTACAATCTCGGTGGTGTAACGTTTTACACCGTCCTTTTCCCAACTGCGGGTGCGGATTTTGCCTTCAATAAATATCTGCGAGCCTTTGCGGACATACTTTTCGGCAACTTCGGCCAACTGCCGCCACAGCACCACGTTGTGCCATTCGGTGTTGGTAACTCTTTGTCCGGTGGTCTTATCGGTGTAAGACTCGGAGGTGGCCAGCGTGATGGTGGTGGTGGCAATGCCGGTATCCAAGTGGCGTACTTCGGGGTCTTTGCCCACATTGCCAATGAGCATTACTTTGTTGAGTGACATAATTGTGCGGTTTTAAATGAATAATATTGTAAGCACATCGAGGGCAAAGATAGTATTTTTTTTATTGTACCTATTATTTAGATAAATAATTTATCAAATTATCAAACAAAAATTCGGTATCGGTGGGTCCGCTGCTAGCTTCGGGGTGAAATTGTACCGAAAAAAACGGTTTTGTTTTGTGGCGAATGCCCTCGTTGGTGCCGTCGTTGAGGTTGGTAAAATAGGGCTCCCACTCGGCGTTGAGGGTGGCGGTATCCACCGCGTAGCCGTGGTTTTGCGAGGTGATGAACACCCTATTGGTGCCCACCATTTGCGCCGGCTGGTTGTGGCTGCGATGCCCGTATTTTAACTTAAAAGTGCTTGCCCCTGCGGCAATCGACAGCAGTTGGTTGCCCAAACAGATGCCAAAAATGGGTTTGCCCTTTTGCAGCGCTTTCTTAATGTTGGCAATGGTTGCAGCGCATTGTTGCGGGTCGCCGGGTCCATTGCCCAGCATCAATCCATCGTAGTCGATTTGCGTAAAATCGTAGTCCCAGGGCACGCGCACCACAGTGGCGTCGCGTTGCAGCAAGCAGCGAATGATGTTGTATTTGCAGCCGCAATCCACCAGCACGATTTTGTGCTTACCGCTGCCATAAGTGATGGGCGCGGCACAACTCACACCCGCCACCAAATTTTGCAGATTGGGGTCAACAAAAGCATCGGGCACTGTGCAACCCTCAGGCACTATCTTGCCAAGCATCACGCCGCGCTCGCGAATAGTTTTGGTCAATTCGCGCGTGTCGATGCCGTAAATGGCAGGGATATTATACTCCTGCAACCACGCAGCAAGGCTCTTGCCGGCGTTCCAATGCGAATGCTCAAATGAATAATCGGCCACCACAAGTGCCTTGATGTGAATTTTGTCGGATTCAAAAAAACGGGGCAAGCCTGTGGCAGGGTCGGCGGCGGCAGCGGGCACGCCGTAGTTGCCCACAAGGGGATAGGTGAGTGCCAAAATTTGCCCGCTATACGAGGGGTCGGTGAGGCTCTCGGGGTAGCCCGTCATAGCGGTGTTAAAAACCACTTCGCCCGCAGCAGCAGCCGCGCTGCCAAACGAGTAGCCGCCAAACACCGTGCCATCTTCGAGAATTAACTGCGCTTTTAGTTTTGGGTTATTCATAGTTTGTCAATTATCAATAATAATAGTAGGCTGCCCTACGCATATCCTTGACCGAGCGGAAAGGCGTGGGCGGACTGAGATAGCGTGCCAAAAATTGGTGAGTTTGATAACGAATGTCAACGGCTTCGGGTGTATCAATGCGGTCAAAGATATGCGCACCGGGCATAGGCGGATAAATTTTGTACTCAAACTCTTTGTTGTAGGCTTTGAGCGAATCTATCATGCGGCTCACTTCTTTGTAACTAACATCGTCGTCATTTTCGGTGGTGTTGATGAGCAACGGAATGCGCAGGTGCTTGGCGTAACTCACCGGCGAGCGCCGAGCATACTCTTGGGGAACTTCCGCAGGCAACTTACCAATATGGTACGATGCCGAAAATTCCTTAGAATAGGACGAGTCCATATACTCCAAGCGATAACTTACATCCGACACAGGCACTCCTGCAAAGGCACAAGCATAAGTATCGGGAAATTGCAGGGCGTTCATCAGCGCAATCATGCCGCCATGGCTCCAGCCCACAATAGCCACTCGTTTGGGGTCAACAATCTCGTAACTATTCACCATATATTTGGCGCAAGCCAAGGCATCTTCGTTTTCACGCCCGCCATAGTCGATGGCTTGGTAAAAGCCCTTGCCATAGCCGGTGCTGCCGCGATAGTCGGGCGCAATAACAAGGTAGCCCTGAGCCATCAATTCGCGAACAAAGGGGGCATAACCTGTAGCAAAAGTGCCGTGAATACCGCCGTGGGGAAAAACCACAACCGGATATTTGCGGTTCTGCTGTGTAGTTTTGGGAATAAAAACGTAGGCACGAAACACCAAGTCGTTGCCCAAAAATTGGTCGTCAAATGCGTTACCGGTGGGTTTCACGTTGGCTTTGGCAGGTCCCGTGAGGCGCAATTTACTGATATAAGCCACATCGCCTATTTTTTCGTACATCAACACATCTTCGAGACTTTTGTCCACTTTGTCAAAGTCGTGCCTTGCGCTTTGCGCCTGTGCCGTCAAAGCGCAAAAGAGCAAAACAGTGGCCAACAAAATAAGTTGAGAGTTCTTCATTTTTTTAAGTTGCGTATATCAACACAAAAGTAATATGATAGTGCAAAGGTACAACTTTTTCCCATTCCACAAGCAACTAACAAAAACATTTTTAGCGACTGCTTGTCGTCGTTATGTTTGCTGATGGAGTAACCACTCAAAAACATTCATGTGAGTAATTCCTTTTCGATTTTGTGGGAAAGAATCTGTTGTCAGCAAAAATTTCGGGTAATTGTCTTTTATCGTTTCCAAAGGATTAAACTCTCGTTCAAGAGTCTTCTCGTTGTCAATATTCCACGAAACCTGATAATATTCTATATCGCCAAATTTGTTTTTAACCACAAAATCAACTTCTGCATTACGCAACGAGCCTGTCCAAACTTTATAGCCGCGCCTGAGCAGTTCGAGATAAACGATATTTTCCAGAATATGTCCCCGGTCGGTCGTTTTTTCTCTCCCTGTCAGAACGTTCAAAAAACCCAAATCGACAATGTAGTATTTTTCTTGCGTAGCCAACTGATTTTTCCCTTTTATATCGAAACGATTGACCTGATAAAACATAAAACTTTCGGTCAAATATGCCAAATAATTTTCAACCGTTGTGTGATGAATATCCTGATTATCAGCCTTTAACGATTTTGAAATACTGCTCGGCGAAACTTGATTGCCTATGTTGCCGGCAATAAATTTTGTTACATTCCCAAAGGCACGTTTATCATAAATCGTGTGCCGTTTCATAATGTCTTTTTCAACAACGGTGGCATACAAAAATTCGAGATACTCGTAAACCTTGTCAAAACCGCCGTCGCGAAGTTCTACGCCTTTGGGCATGGATGTTTCGTTCACATAATCGAAAAACAGCATTTCGTAATTCAAATATTTGTTGGCTGTGTCAATTTCTCGCGCTTGCAGATATTCATAAAACGAAAACGGAAGAATGGAAATCTCTATGTATCTGCCGCTCAACAGCGTTGCAAGTTCGCCCGAAAGCAGATTGGCATTGGAGCCAGTAATATAAACGTCCGTATTGGCGGTAGCATAAAGACCGTCAACCAACTTTTCAAAATCTTTGATATTCTGCACTTCATCAAGAAAAATATACGAAATCTTTTCACTTGGCAATTTGGCTTTTATCTCAAAATAAAGAGAATCCCAGGTTTTGCCAAGATACGATTCGGGCAGTTCAAAATCGTAGAAAATGATTTGTTCCTGCAAAACGCCTGATTGCGACAAGCGATTTCTAAACAATTCGAGCAATGTTGATTTGCCCGACCGCCGCAATCCTGTAACCACTTTTATCATACCTTTTTCTCTGTACGACAGCAGTTTGTCGATATAATCCTTCCGTCCTATCCAATGTTTCATAAT
The DNA here is from genome assembly GCA_025996715.1 of Bacteroidia bacterium. GTDB lineage: Bacteria > Bacteroidota > Bacteroidia > Bacteroidales > UBA932 > BNTQ01. The sequence continues at coordinate 45,826 of BNTQ01000012.1, forward strand.
TCTGCCATTTTAATTAACGACCACAAAGATACTATAAATTATCAAAACTTGCAAATTTTGCAAGTTTTGATAATTCTCGCGTACAAACCAATATATCAAAGGACTAAGAGCATAGTAGCGCACACGGTCATTGCGACCAATGGGATGCCGTAGGGGCGGGGTCTGCCCGCCCATCCATTGA
>BNTQ01000013.1 GCA_025996715.1 Bacteroidia bacterium
TTCCGGTTGCATAGGCATCAAAAAATTCACCCTTGAAGACGGTGGCGGAACACTTACGTTTGGTACAAACTCTTTGAGCAGCGTTGCACCCGATACCTTGCATTGGGGGCGCAATGTTAGCGGCATAAACAATAATAACCGCTTTGGCACAGCCTTGAAACAGGTAACCATCGGCAATAGCGTTACAAGCATTCCCGCTTATGCTTTTTATGGCTGTACGGGCTTGACTTCACTGACGATACCCAGCAGCGTTACTTCTATCGGCGACAATGCCTTTACTAATTGTTCCTTCCAAAACCTCACCATTGCTGATGGCGCAGGCATTTTGTCATTAGAGGTTACGCGCAGCGGAAGCAACAATACTTATGCGGGTTTTGGCACAAGCATTAACCTTCATTTGGGTAGAACTATCCGCTTTGTATATGGCGGCAACAGCGATTTTACGCTCGTCACGAGCAATGTTTCGCTGTTTGGCACAACGGTGCGGCAGGTGAGCATCGGCACAGACGTTGCCAGCATTCCAGCCCACGCCTTCAAAAACAACACAATGCTCACCACCGTTACCATCCCCGAAGACGTTGTGCATATTGGCGATTATGCTTTTGGTGGTTGCACGGCTTTGCGTAGCGTATATAATATGAGCACTTATCCGCAAAACATTAGCACGGCAGTATTTAACGGCGTTACCTTGGGCAATGTGGATTTGTATGTGCCGTCTGGTTCGGGAAGTGCTTATAGGAGTGCAGACGTATGGAAGAATTTTAGGATGTTTGATCCGACGGCGGTTACAAGTGTTGCATTAAATAAAACAGCACTCAGTCTCACGATTGGCACAAATGAAACGCTCACGGCAACCATTGCTCCTGCCATTGCTGTCAACAAAACGGTAGTGTGGAGCAGCAGTGCGCCGAGCGTTGCCAGCGTGGACAACACAGGCGTAGTAACGGCAGTATCGGCAGGCACAGCCACTATCACCATAACCACTGCAGACGGCGGCTTCACGGCAAGTTGCGCAGTAACGGTGAGCGTTGCGGTTACAGACGTATCGCTCAATAAGACCTCTACCACCTTGTATGGAATAGGCAGCACAGTAAGACTGTTGCCAACCATCACTCCCGCCAATGCCAGTAACCAAGACGTAACGTGGAGCAGCAGCAACACGGCTGTGGCAACGGTGAGCAGTACGGGTGTGGTAACGGCGGTGTCAATAGGCACAGCCACCATTACGGTAACCACTTCAGACGGCAGCAAGACGGCTACCTGTGCGATAACAGTTGCCAACGTTATAGATGTTTTGCCCAATTATACGTTTGAAATCGGCGAGAACCTATCTGCCTGGCTATTTATTGATGCGATGGCGATGGGACCCAACCAATGGTGTTTCGGTACAGCCGCATCCTACGCAGGCAGCCGCAGTATGTACATATCCAACAACAGTGGTGCATCCTACGATTATACCAACACGGCAACCAGTGTTTCGTACGCTGGTGTTTCTGTAAGATTTGCGTCCACCTCTGAGCCTTATACCTTGACGTTCAAATGGAAATGCGTAGGCGAAGGCACTTACGATAATTTTAGCGTGTACCTGTTAGACAGTGACGGAAGCGCAGATTTGAGCAGTTATCGGATAGGAGAAAATTATTATAACGGACAAAGCAGTTGGCAGACGGCAAGCATCACCTTTACTCCTACGGAAACCAATATGCTTCTTGCCTTTGGTTGGAAAAATGACGGTAGCGTGAGTAATGGAGTTCCAGCGGCTATAGACAATGTGGTGATAACGAGGGGAGTGGGGGGAACTCCTGTTACAGGCGTGTCGCTCAACAAGACCTCTACCACCTTGTATGGAATAGGCAGCACCGAAGGACTGTCGGAAACTGTTACGCCAAGCAACGCCACCAACAAGGCAGTAACGTGGAGTAGTAGCAACACGGCAGTAGCAACAGTGAACAATGGCGTAGTAACAGCAGTATCCGCAGGCACAGCCACCATCACTGTAACCACCGCAGACGGCGGCAAAACGGCTACCTGCACGGTAACGGTAAACATTGCAGTTACAAGCGTGTCGCTCAATAAGAGTACGCTATCGCTTACAGTGGGCGCCAACGAGACGCTATCGGCAACCATTGCGCCAAGCAACGCTACCAACAAAAATGTAACGTGGAGCAGTAGCAACACAAATGTTGCCAGCGTGGATGCCAACGGCAAAGTAACGGCGGCTTCGACAGGCTCAGCCACCGTTACTGTAACCACCGCAAACGGCAACAAAACGGCAACCTGCACGGTAACGGTGAACGCGGTAGTAAATGCAGCCACGCCCACCATCACCGCCCAGCCGCAAGGCAGAGCAGTGAACGTAGGCGGCAGTGCGCCCTTGTCAGTAACTGCAAATGTAAGCGATGGCGGCACGTTATCGTATCAGTGGTACAATAATACTGCCAATAACAACAGTGGCGGCACGGCGGTAGGTACAAACAGCAGCAGTTACACGCCATCAACCGCCATCGCAGGAACATTCTATTATTACGTTGTAGTAACCAACACCAACAATAGTGTGAATGGAGTAAAGACGGCAACGATAAAGAGCAATGTGGCTGTGGTAACGTGTCAAGCAACAGCATTGAGCAACAATGCCAATTTAAGTAGTCTTTCGGTAACGGGCTACAGCATTTCACTGTCGTTTGGTGTGTACACGCTCACCGTGCCCAATAATGTGAGCACGATTACCATCAACGCCACAGCAGCGGACAGCAAAGCGCAGGTGATTGGCGCGGGCATCAAGCCCATTGATGTAGGCACCAATGAATTTGCCATTGTGGTAACCGCCGAAGACGGCACGCAAAAAATCTACACCCTCACCGTAACCCGCTCGGCTATGGATAAACCCACCGCCGTAGCAACGCAAAGTGTTGAACCCCTGCAAATCTACCCCAACCCCACTACTAATGGAGAATTGAGAGTGGAGAATGGAGAATTAAATGCGGGGGACAAGGTAGAGGTTTACAATGTGAATGGCACAAAGGTTTTTGAATTGTCCATTATCCATTGTCCATTGATATTTCGCACCTTCCCGCAGGCATTTACCTTGTAAAGGTGGGCAACAAGGTGGCAAAGGTGGTGAAACAATAACCACCCACCCCCTAACCCCCAAAGGGGGAACAATACCGGCGACCAATGAGCAGAGTGGCTCGTTGGTCGCTGGTTTAGGCAATACTGCGCAGCAAAGTGAGGTGTGGACAAAACAACCGTAGCAAATCTTCAAGAACCAATAAGTGCCCTAAAGCACTACTCATACATCCAAGCGAAACCCGCCGAGCGGGGGTTTCGCTTGTGGTTTTTTTTGGGGGGAATGTAAAAAAGATTTGGTGATTTGAGGGCAAGTGCTTACCTTTGTTGCAGGTTTCTAAAAATTCAAATTATGCATCCGAAAAAGGTTAAAAAGTTTAGTGCCAAAATGGAGATTACGTTTGATGCTCTTGCTATTGCCACTTACACCGGTGTTGTGATTGGTGGTATTATTAGTGATAGCGCAAACAAATTAAGTCTCATTATTGTTGGCGGCATTATAACTTTTTTATTATTTGTTGTGAGTTTTTTTATTGGTGTAAATTCTAATAATGATTAAAACTATGGAAGTTTCTATTTTATTTATTGCAACTGGTATTATTGCTGTTATTGCGGCAATTTTTACACTACGTTTGCAAAAGCATGCAAAGGTTGCTTAAAAAATAATTATGAATGGACTTGTTCAATTTTATCTGCTTTTGGGCATTACCGCAGTGATAGTTGTAACGGTGGTGTTGATTCCCCTCTACACCTGATACATAAACCGTTTAATACTGCGTTTGGGTGTCTTTTCAAATTCTTCGGGATAGAAGCGAATCTCTGCTATTTGGCTAAAGGAGGGCAGTATAAGGTTCACTGCCACGCGCATATTTTCCATTTCTTCTTGCACATTTTTGCCGTCTTCCTGTAATTTTGGGAAGTCGGGATACACCAAACCCACCAATTTGCCGTGTCTGTCGAGCACAATACTTTCTACCACGTAGGGCATATTGTTGATTTTGTCTTCAATTTCTTCGGGGTAGATATTTTGCCCCGATGCGCCCAAAATCAGGTTTTTGCTGCGCCCTTTGATGTAGAGATAGCCGTTTTTGTCAATCACGCCCAAGTCGCCGGTTTTCATCCAGCCATCGGGAGTGAACATATTTTTGGTAGCCTCTTCGTTTTTGTAATAGCCCAGCATCACGTTTTTGCCGCGCACTTGTATCTCGCCCACAGTGTGGGCAGGGTCGTCCGAATCGATGCGAATTTCCATATTGATAACCGCTTTGCCGCAAGCGTAAAGTGAAGTTTCGCGCCTATCGGAATACGAAATAATGGGAGCACACTCGGTCATTCCGTAACCCACGGTGTAGGCAAAACCTATCTTTTTGAAAAACCGCTCCACCTCTTGGTTCAAGCCCGCTCCGCCAATAATAATTTCAATAAAATTATTGCCAAAAGTATCGTTGAGTTTTTTGAGAATTTGATGGCAAATTTGCTTATCCACCACAGGCAACGCAAGCAGAGCCTTCACCGTAGGCTTACTGATAACCGGCAATATATTGTTGCGGTATATTTTTTCGATAATCAACGGCACTGCAATAATGAGGCGGGGCTTGATTTCGGCAAAGGCATTGAGAATAACTTTGGGCGAAGGTGTGCGGGTCAAAAAATGAATGTGGCAACCTTTGCAAAATTCGTAAATGAACTCAAACGACATCCCATACATGTGTGCCATAGGCAGCATCGACACTACACTATCGCCCGCATGCAACTCCGCCAATACCTCACAAGCAAACTCTATATTGGAGTGCAAATTGGCATACGAAAGCATCACCCCTTTTGAGAATCCTGTTGTCCCCGAAGTGTAACTAATCATCATCAAATCATTAGTATTTTCGGTAAAAAAGTGGATATGTTCGGGTCTAAAATTTTTGGGATACCGTTTGCCAAATTCTTCATTCAAGCGGTCGCGCAGCGTTTTCACGCTCTTTTTGTTGCTATACAAAATTGAAAAATCACTAATGAGAATAATGGCTTCCAAATTGGGCATTTCCTGCTCGTTGAGCCCCTCCCACACTACGTCGCCCACCAATAGCAACTTGCTATCGGAGTGATTGACAATGTTGTGAATGTTGTCGGGTTTGAAATCGTGCAAAATGGGCACTGCCGTTGCACCATAAGAGATGATAGCCATAAACAGCGTGCCCCAATTGGCGGAGTTGCGCCCGCAAATAGCAATTTTATCGCCCCGTTTGATGCCGCATCCATCAAAAATGATGTGCATTTTGGCAATGCGCCGCGCCACGTCCTTATATTGATAGGTGGTGCCCTGATAATCGGACAACGCAGGCAAGTCCCAGTGTTTCTTGAGCGATTGCTCAATAAGACGAACTACACTTTTTTCTATTTCCATAATCAATCGTGGTTAAGAATTACAATCTTTTCATACAAAAGTACGAAAAAATGCGTTATCTACAAAAAAAAAGACTACTTTTGTAATATATACTTACTAAAAATAAAATTTGTGAAAAATACGTTTCGTCTTGGATTGGATGTAGGTTCTACTACTGCAAAAATGGCTGTGCTCGACGCCAATGGACAATTGGTGTACAATTCTTATGCTCGCCACAACACCAAAATTACCGAATTGGTGTGCGAATTTTTGACTGCCATTGAGCAAAAAATTGGCAATGAGCAAGTGAGCGCAATGGTTACAGGCTCGGCGGGGATGGGCATTTCGGAGTTTGCCAATATCCCTTTTGTGCAAGAGGTGGTGGCGGCTTCGCGCCTCATTTTTGAAAAATACCCCAAAGTGCGCACCCTTGTAGATTTGGGCGGCGAGGATTCAAAAATGATTTTTTTTCACCCCGACCGCTCGCCCGATATTCGTATGAATGGCAACTGTGCCGGCGGAACCGGTGCTTTTATTGACCAAATGGCAATGCTGCTCAACATTCCCATTGAGCAATTGGACGCCCACCTCACCGACAATTACACCGTGTATTCGATGGCTTCGCGCTGCGGCGTGTTTGCCAAAACCGATGTGCAAAATCTCATTAGCCGCGAGGTGCCCAAGAGCGACATTATTGCTTCGGTGTTTCACGCGGTGGCGGTGCAAACTATGAACACGCTTGCCCGTGCCTGCGACATCGAACCCAAAATAATGTTTTGCGGAGGTCCATTTTCGTTTTTGCCCAAACTCAAAGGTTTTTTTCTCAATGTGATGAAACTCTCGGAGGAGGATGTCATTCACGCCGACCATCCGGAAATCGTGTCTGCCATTGGTGCTGCGCTCATGGAGGCACAACGTTTGGAGTGCACCGTGCAAGAACTCAAAGCACGTGTGAGCCAAAAGCGCGCACTGCCGCTCATTCGCACCAGCACGCTGCCGCCGCTATTCACCGGCGACGCACAGCGCGAGCATTGGTTGACGCACGAAAAAGAAGTAGAATTGGTCAAAAAAGTTACCGTTGAAGAATATACCGGAAGCAAGTGCTACGTTGGTATCGACAGCGGCAGCACCACCACCAAATTGGCGATTGTGGGCGAAAACAAAGAACTTATTTTTCGCTACTATGCCCACAACAACGGCAATCCGCTACACGCCGTAAAACAAGGACTGCAACAGTTTTCCGACGAATTGGCAACCGCCCGCAAAGACATAAAAATTGCAGGCAGTGCCGTTACCGGCTATGGCGAAGACCTCATCAAAGCCGCATTTGGCATCGATTATGGCGTGGTGGAAACCATTGCTCACTATACGGCGGCGCACTTTCTCAACCCCGAATTGTCGTTTGTGTTGGACATTGGCGGGCAAGATATGAAAGCGATTTTTATCAAAAACGGCGAAATCAGCCGCGTGGAACTCAACGAAGCCTGCTCGTCGGGCTGCGGCTCGTTTGTAGAAACTTTTGGCAAGTCGCTGGGCTACACCGCCCCCGAATTTGCCGTGCTCGCCTGCACTGCCGACCATCCCTGCGATTTGGGCACACGCTGCACCGTGTTTATGAACTCTAAGGTAAAACAATCGTTGCGCGAAAACGCCACTACTGCCGACATTGCAGCAGGTTTGTCCTATTCGGTTATCAAAAATTGTATTCACAAAGTATTAAAATTCAACGACCTGAATGAATTAGGACAACACATTGTGGTGCAAGGAGGTGCCTTCAAAAATGCCTCTATCCAGCGCGCCTTGGAGGTTTTGGTGGGGCATCCTGTTACGTGCAGCAAAATCCCCGAACTAATGGGTGCCTACGGCGCCGCGTTGATTGCAATGAAAAATGTAGCAAAATAAAATGATATGAAAGTCAGCGGTTTTACCTTTGTGCGCAATGCTGTAAAGTACGACTACCCTGTGGTAGAGGCAATTACCTCTATCCTGCCGTTGTGCGATGAGTTTGTGGTGTGCCTTGGCAAATCTGAGGATGACACCGAAAAATTGGTACAATCTATTGCCTCGCCCAAAATCAAAATTGTCCATTCGGTGTGGGATGACAGCCTGCGCAAAGGCGGTCAGGTGCTCGCCATAGAAACCAACAAAGCCTTTGATGCCATTGCCCCCGACAGCGATTGGGCATTCTACATTCAAGCCGATGAAGTGGTGCACGAAAAATATCTACCCGCCTTAAAGCAAGCCATGGCGCAGCATTTGAACAACCAGCGGGTAGAATGTTTGGTGTTAAAATATCTACATTTCTACGGCAACTACAAGTACGTGGGCGATTCGCGAAATTGGTATCGCCGCGAAATCCGCATTATCCGCAACAACAAGAGCATACGCTCGTATAAGGATGCGCAAGGATTTCGGCGTTTTAATAATCAACAATTTAACAAGTTGAACGGCAAGTTGATAGATGCTTACATATACCATTATGGATGGGTAAAAAATCCATATTATCAGCAATCAAAAATTCAAGATTTCAACAAATTGTGGCATTCTGATGAATATGTTGCCAAAGTAATTCCGCAAGTTGATTTATTTGATTACTCCAAAATAAATTCTTTGCGTTTGTTTGACAAGACGCATCCGCAAGTAATGCAGACGCGAATAGCAGCAATGAGTTGGGACTTTGAATTTGATGAACGCAAAAGGCATTTTTCGACAAAAGAAAAGATACTCAATTGGATAGAAAAAAGAACAGGCAAGCGATTGTTTGAATTTAAAAATTATCGTTTGTTGTAAAAAAAATTACAAATTTAACTCACAATTTCCTTGCTCCCATTGATTTTAGGCATAGAATCTTCGTGCGACGACACTTCGGCGGCGGTGGTGCGCGGCACGCGCTTGTTGTCCAATGTGATAGCGGGACAAAGCGTGCACAAGGACTACGGCGGCGTGGTGCCGGAATTAGCCTCGCGAGCGCATCAACAAAATATAGTGCCTGTTGTGAGCCAAGCCCTGCAAAAAGCAGGCATTGCAGTAGCCGACCTGAGCGCAGTGGCATTTACCAACGGACCTGGGCTAATGGGTTCTTTGCTTGTGGGAGTCTCGTTTGCCAAAGGTTTGAGTTTGGCAACAGACCTGCCGCTCATTGCTGTCAATCACCTGCAAGGCCACGTGCTGGCGCATTTTATTGACGATGACGAGGCATTGCCCCATCCCCAATTTCCGTTTTTGTGCCTGCTGGTATCGGGTGGACACACGCAAATTTTGAAAGTAGAATCGCCCTTGTGCTACCACATTATTGGGCAAACCATTGATGATGCTGCCGGCGAAGCCTTTGACAAATGCGCCAAAGTAATGGGATTGCCCTACCCGGGCGGACCTGTGATTGACCAATTGGCGGCTCAGGGCAATGTGCACCGCTTCGCTTTTGCAAAGCCCTCGGTGCCGCATTTGGATTATAGTTTTAGCGGACTCAAAACATCGTTTTTGTATTTTTTGCGCGACCAACAAAAAATAAATCCGCATTTTATTGAAGAAAATCTGCCCGATTTGTGCGCTTCGTTGCAACATACTATCATCCAAATTTTGTTGCACAAATTGCAATTGGCTGTCAAGCAAACAGGCATCAAAGAAATCGCCATTGCAGGCGGCGTATCAGCCAACGCAGGGCTGCGCAACGCATTAAAAACTTATGGCATACAAAACGGCTGGCAAACCTACCTCCCGCCCCTGCGCTACACCACCGACAACGCCGCAATGATTGCCGTAACCGGCTACTTTAACCTATTGGCGGGGCACACCGCCGGATTGGACACCGTTCCTTTGGCAAGGATTTCGTGAGCAATGTAATTTATTTTGAAAAAAAATTGCAAAAAATTTGCATATTTAAAAAATATATCTACCTTTGCAGAGTATTTACTCTTTTTTTATGATGAAAGATACAAAAGAACATATAATAAAGACGGCTTTTCTACTTTTTTTGCAAAAAAGTTACAAGGCTGTAACATTGAAAGATATAATCTTGGCGACAGGTCTTTCAAACGGTGCGTTCTATCATTATTTTGACAATAAAGAACTGCTTTTCAAAGAAGTGGTGAGTCAGTATATGTTAAGAATGATAGGGCAAGTGTTTAAGTCGCATCCCAAAAATTCTTTGTGGGATTTTATTCAGAGTGCGCTGGTGGATATGGAAAAAATTTATGATACTGTGAAAAGTTATGCCAAAAAAGGCGCAAGCGTCAATTTTGTTTACTTTATGTTTGAAGCCTTGAGATATTTCCCTGACATTCGGCAAGAGGCAATTCGGCTGCAACGGGTAGAACTGAATACGTGGATGGAAATAATTGAAACGGCAAAATCAACCGGCGAAATAAAATCCGACCTGCCCAACGAGGTCTTAGCGCGGTTCTTCACTTATATGCCCGACGGAAACAGTATGACATTCGCTATTGATAATGACTTTAGACCCTTGAAATCAAAAATCAGAGCATTGTGGGAGGGGCTTTATGAGATATTGAGAATATGATTTTTTTTGACAAAAAACAGAGTGTTTGCTCTGTTTAAATATAAACATAGAATTTTTATTATTATTAACCGGGTGGCAACACCCAAAATACAAAATCAAATGAATATCTTTTTAAAACTTAAGCATTGGCAGTTGTTCTGCCTTCTGGCAGGGATTCCTGCGATTTTTCAATTCGTAGCAATGGGCTGGGTCGTAACCAACAGCGACCTTATGAAATTCCTGTGGCAACTCATTTTCAATCCTGAAAGATGGCAGGATATTGTTGCGCTGATACCTGTAAAATTAGTCGCGGGTTACTACGCTACTATGGTAGTTTTGTTTGCCGCACTCATTCTGTGTTGGTTTTATTCGCTTGGAGTAAAACTCTGCAAAAGGTTGCCCGAAGCAATAAAAATGAACCTGACGGGATTCAAAGTGTCCCTGTTCATCTCGGTTGCCTGCAAACTGTTTGTTGCCGTGTATATGTATTCTCTGTTGCCCAAAATTTTGGCGGGCGGAGAATTGCACGCTACAACATTTGCCGTTCTCATTCCATTGCAATTGATTGCAACGTTTTGCGCATTCTATTGCTTTTATTTCATAGCCAAAGCATTGAAAACAGTTGAGTTGCAACAAACGGTAACATTCAACGACTACGCATTGGAGTTCTTTGGTATATGGATTTTTCCGGTGGGAATATGGTTTATTCAGCCGAAGATAAACAAACTGTTTGATGGTTCACTAAACGTATAAATTTAAACTTTATTATTATGTTAAAAATAATTATGTTCATCTTGTATCTTTTGTTTTTATTGCTGTTTCATCTACCGCTGCTTCCGTTTTGGTGGATATGGAGATATTTTTAATCACAAATTTATTTAATTAAAAAACTATAGAATTATGAAAAAAATTTTGACACTGTCAGTTATGCTGACAATTGGTTTTACACAGGTAAATGCTCAACCAAAATTGGCATTCAGCAAAGGATTTGAAGCGAATGCCGTAGTATCGAATTTCCGTATGGAGAACAGCGAACGCAAAAGTAATGCGGGTTTTGGCTGTTCGTTTGGCAGTTCGGACAAATTAGAAATCGGAGAGTATTTTGCCTTGCAAGGCGAGTTATTGTTTCGCTACGGAAGTTCCGGTATGAGTGATGCAACAACTGCGACGGAGCATACGCTCAAGTATTGGAATGTTGAAGTTCCGGTTTATTTCGTTGGTCAGTTGAAAAACCGTTGGGGAAAAGTTTTTTTGGGCATCGGCTCTTATATGGGCTACGGGCTTAGTGCAAAGAGCCATCCGGGCAATCTCAATCTCTACAAAAGAGACGCAACAACAGGCAAAATTCCTCTTTCCCGTTGGGATTTTGGCGCAGCGGCGATGCTCGGTTGTGAATTTACAAACGGCATTTATATCGATGCCGCCTGCCTGATGGGTTTTGCCGATTTGTTGAACAGCAGCATCGATGCCACAATGAAAAGTCAGGTTTTCACGCTGGGCGTGGGATACCGCTTTCAACTATTTAGCCTTAAATTAGATAAAAACAAAATTATTTATGAAGGCATTTTTTGATTTGATTGCCCATCTCAAAGATTCAAAACGGTTTCTATGAATTGTAAATTATTTTTATTATCTTTGCACTACAAATTTGCGGACAGTAAAATTGTCGATTAAAAAAACAGAATAATGACTATCTTTTCAAAAATCATTAAAGGCGAAATTCCTTGCTACAAAATTGCCGAAAACGAGCACTACTTTGCGTTTTTGGACATCAACCCTTTGGCACAAGGGCACACTTTGGTTATCCCCAAGTGCGAAGTGGATTATATTTTTGATTTGGACGATGCCACGCTGTCGGGCTTGGTGCTATTTGCCAAAAAAGTAGCCGCAGCCTTGCCAAAAGCCGTTGCCTGCAAGCGTGTGGGAGTGGTGGTTTTGGGCTTGGAGGTGCCCCACGCGCACATTCATTTGGTGCCGCTCAACCAAGAAAGTGATGTGGACTTTACCAAGCCAAAATTGCAATTGTCGCCGGAGGAATTTCAAAAAATTGCCGCTGACATTTGTTTACAATGGACAATGAATAATGGACAATGAATAATGGACAATGGATAATGAATAGATATGTTTTTTTGAAACCTGAAAACTGAAATTTTGAAACTTTAAATTATATTATTATGGCACTTACAATTACAGATTCTAATTTTGACGAACTTGTACTCAAAAGTTCGTTACCTGTGGTAGTTGATTTTTGGGCAACTTGGTGCGGTCCGTGCCGCGCTATTGCTCCCGTTGTGGATGAGTTGGCACAAGAGTACGATGGTAAAGTTGTGATAGGCAAAGTCGATGTGGATAGTAACGACCAGGTTCCTGCGCAATACGGAGTTCGCAACATCCCCACGGTGCTGTTTTTCAAAAACGGCAACGTGGTGGATAAGCAGGTGGGCGCGGCATCCAAAAGTGTGTTTGCAGAAAAAATAAACGCACTGCTATAACCCTACTTGTGTCGGTCTTCGAGCACTTTTACCACATCGGATAGTGTACATTCTTTTTGCGTCAACAGCACCAATAAATGGTACAGCAAATCGGCAGCCTCGCCCAAAAATAGGTCGCGGTGGTTGTCTTTGGATTCTATGACCAATTCTACCGCCTCTTCGCCCACCTTTTGTGCAATGCGGTTGATGCCTTGTGTGAACAATTTTGTGGTGTACGAACCTTGCGGCATCTCTTGCTTGCGCGCCAAAATGAGGTTTTGCAAATCTTCCAAAAACAAAATTCCTCTGGTGTTGCTTTCGCCAAAGCAGGTGTCGCTGCCTGTGTGGCACACCACTCCGCGCGGCTTTGCCAAAATGAGTAGCGTGTCGTGGTCGCAATCTTCGGCAATGCTCACTACATCCAGATAGTTGCCGCTCTCTTCGCCCTTTGTCCACAGTCGGTTTTTGGTGCGGCTAAAAAACGTAACCAATTGTGTATCCACAGTTTTTTGATAGGCTTCGGCATTCATAAAACCCACCATCAACACCCTGCGGGTCTTTGCATCCTGCACCACAGCAGGCAGCAAACCGTTCATTTTATTAAAATCCAACATCTTTTTTTATTTTTAAAATAGTGTTTAAGTAAAACGCCGCAAAGATAGTGATAGGGGTGGATATCTACAAATTATTGTCTATTTTTTGGGCAATTAGTGTTTACAACTTTGTTACAAATCAAAAAAGAGGCTACCTCACGGCAGCCTCTTTTTTGATGCCCTTGGGCATCGCCTAAAACATTGGGAATATAGATTCCAATGTGGTAGAAGGAGTGGCGGGTCTGGGAGCCACTTTTTTGGCAACGGGCTTCTTGGCAGGAGCCTTTTTTACCACCTTCTTGGCAACAGGCTTAGCAGCAGCCTTTTTGGCTGGTGCGGCCTTTTTTACCACTTTTTTGGCAGCAGCCTTCTTGGGCGCAGCCTTTTTTACCACCTTTTTGGCGGCGGGCTTTTTAGCAGCAGCCTTCTTAGGTGCGGCTTTTTTTACCACTTTTTTGGCAGCAGCCTTCTTGGCAGGTGCAGCCTTTTTTACCACCTTTTTGGCAGCGGCCTTCTTAGGAGCGGCTTTTTTTACCACTTTCTTGGCAACTGCCTTCTTGGCTGGTGCGGCTTTTTTTACCACCTTTTTAGCAGGTGCTTTTTTAGCGGGAGCCGCTTTTTTTACTGCCTTCTTAGCAGCGGGTTTTTTGGCAGCAGGAGCCGCCTTTTTTACTGCTTTTTTAGCAGCAGGTTTTTTGGTTGTAGCCATAATAAATAAAAATTGTGGATGTCCTTAAATTTGTTTGTTAAATTAAAGAAGGTGGACATCATTACCTTCTTGTCAATATATTTTAATCGATTATTTCTTTGATGCTTTTGGGTTTGTTACTTTTTTGGTTGCTGTTTTAGTGCTTGCTTTTTTTACAGTTGTTTTTTTTACGGTTGCTTTTTGGGGTGCAGCGGTTTTTACTACTTTTTTGGCAACAGTTGGTTTTACTGTAGTTTTTGCCGTTGCTTTTTTGGCTACTGTGGTTTTAGTCGCCGCCTTTTTGGCTGTCGTTTTGGGTGCAGGGCTTATCTTTTTTTCTTTGGCAACTGTTGGTGCAACTGCCGATGCCGTGTTTTTTACCCGCAACAAAAAGTCGCTCAGCACATTCATATAATTGATGAACGCATCGTAGGGCGTTTCGTAGGGATTGAAATACTTGTGCACATCGCCATCGGAAAACCACTTGGTGGACATATAATAGAAGTGGTCGCTGTTTTGCAAGGCTTGCCAATCCTTTTGCAAGGCGGCATCGTTGGAGGCAGTGATTTGCTCACTCAACGAATACACTTTGCTAAACGCCTCGTGCTGCAACTCGTTGCCCAACCAAGCCGTGAGGTCGCGCTCTTCGTCTGCCCACGATATAGGGTGGGGCACAAGCACCGGTGCTACCACCTGATGTTTTTTGGAGGCTTCGGTCGGCGTCAAAAATTCAAAGTTGCTATTGGCAATGACCGTGCGAGGCAGGTAGCGCAAAAATTCAAAAATGCCCGATGCTGCCCATTGATGCTCGCCAAAAGTTTCGTAGTCCATAAATAAATTGACCACTTCATCTTTTTTGTCTGTAGCATTGAGCCAAGCCGTGTATTTTTCGGCAGTGAGCGGAAATTCATTCCAATTGCGGTCCGAAAAACGAAAGGCAATATCATCGCTGAAACGGAAATTGCGCAACAAAATTTTCAGTTTGGGATTGTTGGCATTGGCATATACAAAATTGGGACTTTTCCAACCCAACACGTGCTTGGCACCTTCGGTGAGCATAGTGGTAAAGCCCATTTTGGCTACTTGTTCGCCAATGGCATCCGAATAAATTAACTCGGTGTTGCGGAAGGTTTTGGGGCGTTGTCCAAAATAATGTTCCATGGCATCGCTGTGGCGTTTCACTTGCACCTCAAACTCCCGCGGATGGGCTAATGATGACAATGAATGCGAATAGGTTTCGCCAATGAACTCCACACAGCCGGTCTTTGCAAGGGCTTTGAAACTTTCCAGCACATCGGGAGCGTACAATTCAAATTGCTCCAGCGCGCTGCCCGTGATAGAATAACTAACCTTAAACTTTCCTTTATGCTTTTTTATCAATTCTAAAATTACTGCATTAGCAGGCAGGTAGCAACGTTCTGCTATCTTGCGCATAATGCTACGATTGGAAAAATCGTCGTAATAATAA
This sequence comes from Bacteroidia bacterium, assembly GCA_025996715.1. GTDB lineage: Bacteria > Bacteroidota > Bacteroidia > Bacteroidales > UBA932 > BNTQ01. The sequence continues at coordinate 15,159 of BNTQ01000013.1, forward strand.
TGGTCTTTGCCAATATCAAAAAAACGATACCGCCTCAGCCGAAATGGCTGATGCACTTGAAAATATAAGCAAAGTGTCTGTTTCATAATAATACGTTTTTAGTTTATGCAGAACTGCCGCACACTTGTTCATAAACGCTTTTGACTTTCATTGCCGCTTTATCCCATTTGAGCGATTCTACCTCTTCATCGCCCAAGCGAATAAACATATCGGTAAGCGCAGGATAGGAGAGTATGCCGTAAATGGCATCTGCCATCGCATCCACGTCCCAAAAATCTATTTTTACGGCGTGCTTCAATATCTCTGCCACGCCCGATTGCTTGGAAATAATGGTGGGCACGTGCGCCCGCATTGCCTCCAAGGGCGAAATGCCAAAAGGCTCGCTCACCGACGGCATCACATACACATCGCTCAGGGCAAACATTTGCTGCACATCATCGCCGCGCAAAAATCCGGTAAAATTAAATCTGTCGGCAATACCCAATCGTGCCACGTGGCGTATCATTCGATTCAACATATCGCCGCTGCCTGCCATCACAAAACGCACATTCTTGTGGCGTTTGAGCACTTTGTAGGCAGCCTCCACAAAATAATCAGGTCCTTTTTGATAGGTAATTCGTCCCAAAAACGTAACTACTTTTTCGGTGGTGCCGTGCTCAATATCTTCAAATTTGTTGGTGTTGAAATCCACCGCGTTGTGCACCGTAACAACTTTGTGGGGGTCTATTCCATAACGATTGATGACAATGTTGCGGGTAAGATTGCTCACGGTAATAATTTTGTCGGCTTCTTGCATTCCGCGCCGTTCAATATCGTACACCATTTGGTTCACATTTTCGCCGCTGCGGTCAAATTCGGTAGCGTGAACGTGAATTACCAAAGGCTTGCCCGAAGCGCGTTTGGCAGAAATGCCCGCCAAATAAGTGAGCCAATCGTGAGCGTGAATAATATCAAACTCATGGATATGTTGCTTGGCGATATTGTAAGCCAACAAGGCATAAGCCACCACTTCGTTCATCAAATTTTTGCCATATCCTCCGGAAAACCTAAACTTGTGGCGAAAATGCGATGTGTGGCTAATCCCTTTTGAGGACACATCATGGCTAATGTTTTCAAACTCTTCGGGCGACAAATAGGGTATCAAATTTGAGCCTGCCTCTATATATATAAGGTGTTTCCACAACAATTCGAGTTCGGTATCTGAGCCTGTATATTCAAAATTTTCGGCACTTACAATGCGCGTGGCGCTTTGGTCTTCGTCGCCGTAGGCTTTGGGCACCACAAAGAGCATATCCACACCATGCTTGGCAAGACCTTTGGTCAAGCCATAGCACGCGGTGGCTAAGCCGCCTGCTACGTGGGGAGGAAACTCCCAGCCAAACATTAGTGTTCTCATTAGATTATGCTTTTTCGTATTTTTCTATCAATGCCATTGCCCTCAAAATTTCGCCCACGTTCCACGCCTGCGATATGCAACCCCGCTGCTTTTGAGGCGGGTCGCCATTATATACCTCGGAGATGGAACTAATGCCGCGGTCGTTCATATCTTCTTCAAACTGTTCGATAATCCATTTTGCTTTGGAAATGAAACCCTTGCCGTACAATTTTAAGTTGCCTTCGATGTAGTGCCCCAACAGCCAAGGGAATGCCGCGCCCTGAAAATGCGAACGGTCGCGGCTTGCCTGATTGCCGTCGCTACGCCCTTCGTACAATGGGTTTTTGGGTGCCAACGAGCGAATGCCTTTTGGAGTTAGCAATTCTTTGGTAACGGCATCCAACACAAATTTTTGTCTATTTTCGGATATAGGACTATATTTGAGCGATGCGGCAAAAATTTGATTGGGGCGCGTAAAGATATTTTGCCCCGATGTGTCCACATAATCTGCAAGGTGTTCGCGCGATTTGCACCAGAACACAGGTTTGTAATTTTCGGTAATGAGCGCAGGAATGGCTGCCCAGGCTTTTACAAATTTGCTGTCTTTCAATTCGGTTGCCAATTCTAATGTATAACAAATGGCATTGTACCACAGCGCATTGACTTCGACCTGATAGCCTGAGCGGGGAGTTACCGGCTCGCCGTTGACCGTTGCATTCATCCACGTGAGTGCTTTGTGCGGGGCTTCTATCCACAATAAGCCGTTATCGTGCATGCGCGCAAACTCAATTTGTCCGGTGCGCAATGCCTCTAATATAGACTTCATGTGTTTGCCGTAGGTGTTCCACACCTCTTGGCGCCCGCCTGTAAATTCCTCATATTGCTGCAATGTCCAAAAAAACCACAACGAGGCATCCACTGCATCGTGTTGCTTGCGGGTATTGACAAACAATCCATTTTGCAAATCACCCACCATGGTATCCAACACATTTTTGCAGGTGTTGATTTTTTTGGCTCTGTCTTGGGGCGTGCTGGCAAACAGTGTGATGCCCGGCAAAGCAATGAAAGTGTCGCGCTCCCAGCGACCGTGCCAGGGATAGCCTGTTTCTACCTGCGTAACGTTGCCGCGCCGTACAATAAACTGGTCGGCGGCATTTTGCAGACAAGCCTTGAACGATTTTTTTTCTTTGTGCTTGGCTAACTCGGCATCAAATTTTTTGTTCAAGCCCGCCGTTGTTTCCTCTTTTGATAGCGAAGCCGAAAAGACTATGCTTTCGCCTTTTTTGATGGGCAGTTCAAAAAATCCGGGCACAAACAAATCTTCGGTATATTCATAGCCTCTTTTTTGTTCCTCAATATATTCTATATTGTAGTACCAATCGGGCACAGCGGTAAATTCATTACGTTTGCTCACTTGCATATTCAAGGCGGGCAAGTCGGCATACATTTGGCTCGAAACGCCGTTGGCAACTTTGCCCAAATACACATTAGCATTGATATTAACGCGGCTCAACTCGTGTGCGTTGCGAAATGCCAAATAGGGTTTTAGCCGCAGCACAGTATTGGAATGGGCATCTAATAAGGTATAGCGAATGAGCACTTGGTCGGCATCGTGCACCATGAGCAACTCTTTGCGCAAGTGCACTCCGCCCACACGATACTCGATGGTGGGCGTGGGGTCATATTTGAAATCGACAAAGTATTTGTGCCCACGCGGCTCATATACCCCATTGGGATAGCGGTGGATGCCAAAATTAAACGCCTTATCGTGTTGGATGATAGTTTCGTCGAGAGCGGATAGCAAAACAAAACGTTGGTTGTTAAATTTTTCGACAGGGACTACCAGCAAACCGTGGTATTTGCGGGTGTTGCAGCACACGATAGTCGTGTTCATATAGCCGCCTGCACGGTTCGTGTTTAACATTTCACGGTGAAGCGAATACTCCAGATTGACTAATGCTTCTTTATGAAATTGAAGGTATGACATTGTTATACGTGGTTTTAGATAAGAGATTTAAAAAAACTCATCATCAAAAAAACGACCCAAAAAAAACTTTTGCAAATGTAATGTGATATTTTTTTACTACCAAATTTTTTGTAATAAAAATGCAATTTTTTGCAAAAAAAATTTTACCTTCGCATTTATTTTTTCTAAAAATGTCTCTCTATGAAAAACTTTTATTGGCTATTTGGACTTTTGTTGATTTCCTGCAACTCGCACCAAGTAAGGGTTGAAGGCGAAATCACAAATGCAAAAAACGCCTCACTCACTTTGGAAAAGGTGCAAGTGGGGCAGAACAAAAAAATTGACTCAACAAGTTTGTCATCGCGAGGCAAATTTGCACTGACCGCTCAGGTGCCTACCCTCAATGAGGTATTTTTTCAGTTGCGGATGGACTCGTTGCCCCCCGTTTTGCTCCTCCTATCCTCTGCCCAAAAAGTGCACATTGCTGCCGATGCACAAGACTTTGTGGGCAGCCTGCAAGTGAGCGGAAACGTAGAGTGCGAGCGGCTTTGGCAACTGCAAAAAAGGCTCTGGATGGCACGGCAAAAAATGGATTCGCTGCTGCAAACCGACCTCTTGGAACAAGAACTTCAACGACAAGTGAACAAACTTTTTGTTGCCCAAAAGCAGTTCAACACCACCTTTATTATGAAAAATTTGGGTTCGCTCACCACCGCGGTAGCCTACTATCAAAAATTGGGCAAACAACTCCCGCTCTTTGGCGATGTTGGCGACCGATTCTTACTTTCGGCTTTGCTGGACTCTCTCAAAAAGCAGCACCCGCGCTCATCCTACGTCCCCACCCTTGCCGCCGATTTAAAGAAATTGGAGGACGCGGCATCGTGGCAACTTTTGCAGGAGAGAACCAAAAATGTGCCCGCTGTGTCCAAACCCGAAATTGCCTTGCGCGATGTGAATGGCAAGGAGCAATCGTTGAATGCCATCACAGGCAAGGTGGTGCTACTGCAATTTTGGAGTTCGCGGCAACCCTCTCAAAAGTTGGACAACCGCGAATTGCTCAATTTGCACAAAGAGTTTGCAGACCGTCCGTTCCAAATTTATCAGGTGTCGTTGGACACCGACAGCGCGGCCTGGGCAAACGCGGTGCAACAGCAAGGACTCAAATGGACAAATGTGTGCAGTTTTCGTGGAACAGATTGCACGGCGGCACGCAATTACAATGTAAGTGCGTTGCCCTCCAATTTTTTGATTGACAAAAAAGGAGAGATAATTGCCAAAAATCTATTTGACAAAGATTTGCAAAAACGCATTTCACAATTATTAAAGCAGTAAGCACCCAAAATGATGCAAAAATTACGGTATGGTTGGCTCTTGTTGGGGCTGGTGTGCTGTTTGGATTGCGCCGCAGAGGTGGACAGTTCATTTACAGAGCAATATCCGCACAAGTTGCAGGTTACAGCATTTGGTGCACGCAATTTTATTGAAATGGCAGCAGCAGATAAAGATTACATTCCCAACAGCCCAATAGCACTTGGATTTGGGTTATCTATAAAAAACACTGTCATAGAACTTTACTTTGGTTTTATCACAATAGATGCCCAACGCAATGAGAAAACAGAAACATTTGATTTTCAAATTCACAATTACAGAAAACACCTGATAGTGGACTTGTATATTCAGCAATACAAAGGGTTCGCCAATGAAGATATATTTTATCCCAACCTTTCGGTTGCGCGCTACGGCGCAGAGGCAACTTATATTTTGAACGGAAATAAATTTTCTACTAAGGCGGCATTTGAACAAACAGAGCGGCAATGTAAATCGGTTGGCAGTTGGGTGCTGAGTGCAAGTGCATACTTTTCGCAGATTAAGAATGGACAAGATGTATTTGAAAAATGGGACGGCAATATCAACAATTTGCAACTTGGTGCAAGTGCCGGATATGTCTATTCGTGGGTCATCAACCCGCAGTGGCTGCTGTCGGGAATGGTAACGTCCGGAATAGCATTGGGCAACGAATTTAACAAGTTAGAGAACGACCAAATTCGGATATACCCTGCATCGTTGGTGCGGTTTGCTTGGAGTTACAATAAACCCTCGTGGTCGCTTGCGGTTTCTGCCTTGTCTAAGTTTGACTGGACAGACCAACAATCTTTTAGCTCCGGTTATGTGCAATTATCTTTTGTGAAACGGTTGATAATTCCTAAAAAGTAGAGACACGGCATGCCGTGTCCCTACTTTTTTTGCCATTTTTTTTTATCGGACAATCGTGATTTTTTGTACCTTTGTATCATTATACATCTACTAAAAACGTTCATTTTTAGCATAAAATTTTATATGAAAACCGTTCTTGTTATAGGCTCTGGCGGGCGTTGCCACGCTATTGTTGAGCAATTGAGCCAATCGCCGCAGGTGGGCAAAATTTTTGCCGCACCGGGCAATGCCGGCATAGCACAAAAAGCCGAATGCCTTGCCATTGGCGATACCGAAATTGAAAAACTGCTGGCGTTTGCCAAAAATAATGCTGTGGATTTGACAGTGGTAGGACCCGAAGTTCCATTGTCGATGGGCATTGCCGATAAGTTTGCTGCAGTAGGATTGCGCATTTTTGGCTGCACACAAGCGGCAGCCCGCATCGAATCGAGCAAAGAATTTGCCAAAGATTTGATGAAACGCTACGGCATTCCCACTGCCGCCTACGAGGTATTTAGCGATTACACCGCAGCCCTTGCCTATACTCAAAAACAGCCCTTGCCGGTGGTGCTCAAATACGACGGTTTGGCGGCGGGCAAAGGCGTAGTGGTGGCCGCCACGCGCAACGAAGTGCAGGCCGCCCTCCAAGCGATGCTGCAAGACCGCAAATTTGGCGCAGGCAGAGTGGTGGTCGAAGAATTTTTGGACGGGGTAGAATTTTCGTTTATGTGCTTTGTCAATGGCAGCAAGGTTTTTCCGATGGAATTGGCGCAAGACCACAAGCGCGCCTACGATGGCGACAAAGGACCCAACACCGGCGGAATGGGCGCCTACTCGCCCTTGCCGTTTATTACGGAAGCAGATTTCAATTTTGCACTTACGCAGGTGATGCAAAAAACCGCACAGGCTTTGGTGAGCGAGGGTTGTCCGTTTTGCGGCGTGCTCTATGGTGGGCTCATCAAAACCGCACAGGGCATCAAAGTGATTGAGTTCAACGCCCGCTTTGGCGACCCCGAAACCGAAGTGGTTTTGCCGCGCCTCACCAGCGATTTGTACGCTATTTTCAACGACGTGATGGATGGCAAAACGCCCCTTATCACTTGGAGCAAACAGGTTGCATTGGGCGTGGTGCTTGCCTCAAAAGGCTATCCCGATGCCTACAAAAAAGGCATAGCAATCAACGGATTGGACAAGGTGAACGCGCAAGTATTTCACATGGGCACTCGCCGCGACGGCGCACAATTGCTCACCCATGGCGGTCGCGTGCTATTGCTTACCGTTCTTGCCGATACCGTTGCACAAGCGCAAAACAAGATATTAGAGGAAGTGCAAAAAATTGATTGTGCCCACCTTTTTTACCGCAAAGATATTGGCTGGCAGGCGGTATAAACAGCCATGCAGTTGTCAATACTGTTGCAAAAACTGCAAAAATTCTTCGGTGCCGGCGGTGTAGCCTACGCTTGTAATCTGCTTGTTGTTTTGCACATCCATAATGGCAAAAAACGGCACTGCGTTCACTTGATAATGCGTTATCAAATAATCTAAATTTTGTTGCCCCATCGTGGTTTTTTGTTTGTTGTCGGCAATGGAGGTGTACCATTCTGCTTGCGGCAAAACGGTTTTGTCGTCGGTGTACAAGGCGGCTACTATGTAGTTGTTGAGCAAAATTTGTTGCACACGCGGGTCAACAAATACTGTCGCCTGCATTTTTTTGCAATTGGCGCACGAGTGCCCTTTGAAATATAGCAACAGCGGCTTGTTTTGTTGTCGTGCGCAATCCCTTGCCTCCTTCACGTCAAAGTAGGCAGGCACAGGCGCGGTGAGGGCAGCATTGTCCGAAAATCGCGGAATAGAATTGCACAAATGCTCACTCATAATTTTTTTATTTTCAAAATTTTGTGATGATAAAATAGAGAATGAATGATTTGTTTTTTCGGGCAAAAAACCTTCTATAAAATCTATTTTGTTGCCCAACAAAGCGGTTGCCAAATAAAGCGTTGCGCAAAATGAAAACAAGGCCATCACAAAACGCGGCACCGAAATTTTGGATGATGGGTCATCGTGCGACAATTTGAAAACACCCAGAAAATAAAGCCCTGCCAACAAAAAGCAAGTTATCCACACCGTCAAAAACAATTCGCGCGAAATCAAATTCCATCCCAAATCTATATCCGCAATGGTCAAAAATTTCATACTAAAAAGTAGTAGAATAAAGGCAAACACAACTTTCAAGGTGTTCATCCAGCCGCCCGATTTGGGCAATTTTTTGAGTGCCGCAGGAAACATTCCCAGCACAGCAAAGGGCAACGCAAATGCCAATCCAAAGCCAAACATCCCCACCAAGGGTTGCAGCAAATGCCCGCCGGCAGCCGCTACCAGCAAGGCGCCCACAAAAGGTCCTGTGCACGAAAAGGACACCACACACAAAGTGAGTGCCACAAAAAATGCTCCCAAGTAGCCGCCCTTGTCGGCTTGCGCATCTATTTTGTTGCTCCATTTTTGCGGCAACGACAAATCAAATCCGCCCAAAAACGACAACGCAAATACCACAAACAGCGCAAAAAACAAAAGATTGGGCAGCCAATGTGTGCTCAACGCGGTGGCAAAATTGGCAGATTTTGTGAGTGCTACAATCACTCCCAATAGACTATAAATCAAGATGATGGACAGCACAAAAACCAACAACTGCCCCATCGCAGAGCGGCGCGAGCGTTGCCGCAAAAAGAACGAAAGCGTCATGGGTAGCATCGGAAACACGCAGGGCGTGAGCACGCCTGCAAAGCCCGCCAGCATTGCCAATAAGAAAAATTTGAGCAGCGAAGAAGTTTCCGTCGATAGCGGAGTATCAATACCCGTGCGGGATGCAGAGGTTTTTGCAGAGGCGAGCACTACATCAAAATCGTGCTCCAACATCAGGCACGACATCGCATTACAGGCTTGGTATTGTATTGTGCCCCTTAGGTGCGTTGTAGGCGTGGGCAGCACCACAGGCAGTTTCAAGTGAAATTCGTGTTCAAAATAACGCACCGACATATCAAACATTTCATCCAATTTTTCTTTTGCCGGCGTTATTTCCACGATGTCCAAAACCATAGTGTTTTGCGGGATTCCCGTGAGGTTTACCTCAATAGGCAGCGGACCATCCTTGCCTGCCAAATGCGCAGCATACACGCTCCAAGGCTCATCTATTTGGGCAAAAAAGTGCAGTTCAACAGTATCGCCGGAGGGCACAGCATCAGCAGTTACCCGCCACCGCACAGGGTTGAGAATGCCCTGCGCGGAAACCTGCACCAGCACTGCAAAAAATGCAAGCACACATATTTTAAACTTAAATTTACAATTCATAATTCACAATTCATAATGCATAATTCACAATTCATCACTCATCTTGCTTAACTGTTGCTGTACGTGCTCAAAACGGCTTTCGCGCACGTTCATAGTTAAGGTGTAGCGGCTCTCAAAATTTTGCGCAATGATTTGCAAATTTTCATTTTTGACTATCTGCATTACCTTGCTCATATTGGCGGCAGCAAAGGTAACGGATAGCGGCTGCATCCATATTTGCTCTACCTTGCGGGCGTTTGCCAATGCCGCTGCTGTGGCTGTTTTGTACGCCTCAATAAGCCCCGATGTGCCCAACAAAACGCCGCCAAAATAACGAACCACCGCCACCAACACATTGGTCAAATCCGCCGACAACAATTGCCCCAAAATGGGCTTGCCCGCTGTGCCCGAAGGCTCTCCATCATCAAAAGAACGATATACAATTCCTTGCTTGCCAATGCGATAGGCATAGCAAACGTGGCGGGCATCGTGGTACTCTTTGCGCAAATGTGCAATGTGCTGCTGCGCAGCCAATTCGCCACTCACAGGATAGGCAAAGGCTATGAATTTGCTGCCCTTGCTTTTGCAAATGCCCTCTGCTGCAGCCTCAATAGTATAATAGACATCCGACAAAAAAAGATTTTACTTTATTTTTGCGCAAATTTAATAAAGATATTTGTAATATGGAAATTTATTTCTAATTAGAACATTAATTAACGCGCAACCCGTAGGGTTGAATTTGCATAACCGTAGGCAAGCGCAGCGCAGCCTGCGGAAAAACGCAACCACCGCATAATGGCGCGCGGCACAAAAACAATGCCTTGAAAAACAGTGGCTGTCCGCGCGCAATAACGGCGGTTGCCAAATGTTTTTCTATTGATATGAATGTCCTAACGGACAATTTCGCAAAATTACTACTTCTGCGTTTGTTCGAGATTTCTCGCTACGCTCGAAATGACGGTCGGCTTTTGTTGGAGAGTGTGGATGCAGTGGCGGCTTCGCCGCCACTGCATCCACTAAAAAGCCACCACGCGCATGTCATTCTGAGCGTAGCGAAGAATCTGTTACGCCGGTGTTTTTTTTTCTATTCGACCGTTTGCGAAAATAGCACCTCAAAAAAAGAATTAACCGCCGAATTTGTAATTCGGTTTTTTGCTACGACCCCAGCGACAAATCCGCCAACACAATAGCCGCGGCGGCTTCCACCACCACAGGCGTGCGCAGGGCAAAGCAGGCATCGTGGCGGCCTTTGATGCGCAGGGTTTCCACTTGTTGGGCGGCAAAATTGTAGGTGGGTTGCGGTAGCGAAATGCTGGCGGTGGGCTTGAATGCTACTCTAAAAACTATTTCGTTGCCGTTGGCAATGCCCCCCACGATGCCTCCCGCGTGATTGGTTTGCGTGTGTCCTAATTCATCGATAATCAAGTCGTTGTGCGTGCTGCCTTGCATTTTGGCAGCGGCAAATCCTGTGCCAAATTCGATGCCGCGCACACCCGGAATGGCAAACACAGCGTGGCTTATCAACGATTCGAGACTATTAAAAAATGGACTCCCCCACCCTATGGGCGCATCCTGCACCCTGCATTCTACCACGCCTCCCAGCGAATCGCCCTTAGCGATGGCTGCGGCTAAAACGTCGTTGTGCTCGCCGTATTTTTGCCCTCCCACTTCAATCAATTGTGCTGCGATGTGCACTTGCGGAATAATTTTTTGGGCTACCACTCCCGCCGCTACCAAAGGCAGGGTGAGCCTTCCGGAGAAATGCCCTCCGCCGCGAACATCTGCATTGCCGCCAAATTTTTGGGTTGCCACAAAATCGCTGTGGCTGGGGCGCGGGTGTTGCGCCAACTGAGCATAGTCGCCGCTGCGCGTGTTGTCGTTGTTGAACACAATGGTCAAGGGTGCGCCTGTGGTTTTTTGGTTGCACACGCCCGACAATAGCATGGGCGTGTCTGCTTCGTGGCGTGCGGTGGTGCCCTTGGCACCGCTTTTGCGGCGTTGTATGTCCGCTTCAAAATCGTTGGCAGTCAGCGCAATGCCTGCCGGACAGCCGTCGATGCACACTCCTATTGCATTGCCGTGCGACTCGCCAAAAATACTTACGCGAAAAATTGTACCCAATGTGTTCATTGCTTTTACAGTTCTAAAGTTGAAAATTCACTGCAAAAGTAGCAATTTTTTACTACAATCTCACACCCACCGAAAATCCAATCCACCATTTGGTCAGGATATTGCCATATTGTTCTTCAAAAATAGTGTAGGATGTGGGAATGTTGATAGTCTTGGCTTTGTTCGTATCGGTAAAATAAAAATTGAGCGTGGGACCTCCAAAAAGGGTAAAGTATTTGGCAACGCGATAGTGGTACAGCAAACGAAACTGCTGCAGTTGGTTATCTCCATCATCCTCCCAAAAGCGAGCATTGGTGGTTACCCGCTGCGAAGCGAGTTCTATATCCAAACCGTGTTTGCCTGCAAAATTTATTTGCGTACCAAAGCCAAGTCCCTGCATCCACAGGTCTTTGTTGTACGACATTTCGACAAAAGTGTAAAATCGCGGCATACCCAAGCGGTAGGCTACGCTGATGTCGGGGGTAGCCTTTTGGGATGCCGAAAAAAATCTGCCGCTCACTTCAAACTCGTGCAATCCGCCGCGCCGCACAAAGTTGAACAAGCCAATAGAGACGCCGCTCGACGTGTCGGCAACATTGACCAAACCAATTTGCGTGCCTGCGTGCCGCGCCACATTTAGGATGCCTGTAAGTTGCACGCCGGAAGTATCTGCCACATTGACAATCCCCGCCAATTGAGTTATATTGCGCCCCAGCGAAGCATTAACAATGCCCGTAATTTGCACCCTCGACTGCATGGCAGCATTGACAATCCCCGATATTTGTACATCTGCCTCACGCGCCGTATTGACAATGCCTGTCACTTGCACTTTTGCGGTATCCACTCCGTTGGCGCAGCCCGCTATCTGCACGTCGGAAATCTTTGCCGCATTGGTGATGCCTGTAATTTGCGCTTTTGCATTACCCAAAAGGATAATATTGGTAATGCCTGCAATTTGCACTTTTGCATTGCCGCTAAGGGCAAGATTGGCAATGCCTGCCGCCTGCACACCCGTAACTTTGCCCGGACTGATGTTGACAATGCCCGCCACCTGTGTGCCGCGCATAGCAAAGCGGTTGATGTTGGCTATCCCACCCAACTCAAATTGATTCACGCCGCCATTGAGCCCAACCAACCAACTCAGTGCCACGTTATAGGTGTACCGTTCGGTGTGCAGTTCGGGGAATGAGAATGGGTAAAAGAGAGTGAAAATAATCGGACGAACACTGTCGCCGGAGGTAGCGGGCAGCGAAGCATCCGCAGTAACGATACTGTCCGCGCCGGGTGTGTGTTGTGGGTCGCCGGATGCGGCGGAATCTTGCGCTTGTGCTGCGCCTGCAGTCATTGCACTTGCCAAAATGATGGCGGCTAATTGTTTTTTCATTTGCATTTCAATTTTTGTTTTATTAAAAAAATTTGGATTTATATCATTAAGACAATCTAATGTGATAACACCACTATTGGAAATGCAAATTTTTTTTACAGTGATGGGGGTAATGGGGGCAAGGATTGGCTTCAAAGCCGCGTCCTGTGCGGGATTTCGCGTTTCGGCTATCGGCTCATTTTTGGTTTGATTTTTCCGCAAAATAATCATCGTCCCCGACATTTTATATTCGTAACCATTGCCCAAAAGTTGTTCCAAGGCTTTTTTGACAGGCACATTTTTGACCTCAATAGAAATAGTGCGGTGCGCATCAATGGCTTGCGGGCTATACGAAAAACGAATGTCGGTTTGCTTGGTAATTTCACTCAATGCCGCCTCTAAGGCTTGATTTTGCAGGTGTAAAGTAACTGTTTTTTCGAGCAAGGGCGTGCCCCCCAGCCCCCACAAGGGGAATAGGACTGCGCATAATGTTAAGAGGCGTTTCACGATAAAACCTTTTTTAATCTTATTCTAAAATCCATTCTTGCTCGGTGCTCGTTCCCTTTTTGGGGCTTGTTGTTGCCCGCAAATCCAGCGTTTCGCCAATAATTCCGACAATTTCTTCGATGCTTTCGTTTTCAAAAGTTACCGAAATAGTATGCGCGGCAAGGGCGGGGTCGGCAAGGGCAATGTGCACGTTGTAAACCTTGCTGATGTCGGCGATGGCTTTGCCAAGCGGCGTGTTGTGAAACACAAACAGATGCGTTTTGTAGGCAATCGCATTGGCATCGCCGGCGGTGCGGGTAAAGGCTTTGGTGCGCTTGTCAAAAATGCCTGTTTCGCCGGCGTGCAAGGTAAGTCCTTCGTTGGTGAGGGTGTAAAATTGCACCTCGCCGTGCTGCACAAACACAATGATGCTGTCGCTTGCGGGGTAGGCTTGCACGTTAAATGCAGTGCCAATGTCTTTTATCAGCACCTCCTCGGCGTGCACCAAAAACTGCCCTTCGCCCAAAGGCGCCACCTCAAAAAATGCCTCGCCTGTGAGTTGTAGTTCCCGCTTGCCTTTGCCGTAATTACCTATGTAGGATAGACGGCTGTCTTTGTTGAGAAATACGCTGCTGCTGTCCTGTAAAGTGTGTTGCTGTGCGGTTTCTACGCTTTCGACTGTTGCCAATATCGTGGGCGCAGGTTGCCACAAAATTGTATATCCCAATGCCGAAAGCCCCACCAACAAAGCAATAGCAGCAGCATAACGCAAGGCAGGACGCAGCCAAATCACAGGGCGATTTGTAGAGACGCGGTGTATATATTCGCTCACTTTGCCCCACGCCGCATGGGTATTCACTTTTTGCTTGGATACCAAGGTTGAAAAAAACGCGCGATTTTTTTCGGATGCCAGCAACCATTCCTGCAACGACTGAGTTTCTTGCGGGCTTGCCGTTCCTCCAAAATGGCGGGCAATGATGAGGTCTATATCTTTTTCAACAAACATTTTTCTAATTCAGTCATTTAATTCTAACACATTCAAAATCAATAACTTAACATTTAATTGTACAGCAAAAATCACTATGGGCACAAAGTTAAGCAGAAAATATCGAATTGCATAACTCTGCTTTCGCCTCTTATATTCAATAAGACAACTCAAAAGGGTAGCACCACTATTTTTTTTATTTTGTTTTTGAAAAATATGTAGTCGCCCCTTAAAACATCACAATTTATTGGTTTACTCGTTGGTCGCTGGTTGCTGTTAGTTGCTCGCTGAAAATGTTTTTGTAAAGTGAAAAAAGTTTTGTACTTTTGCAACCATAGTCTAATAAAATTATATGGAAATTATTGCAGATGCAAATATCTTTTTGGCAGTTATTCTTAACGAGCCTGCAAAGGGAAGAATTATAGAGTTAACAAAGGGTGCGGAACTTGTTTCACCGGATGTAATACCCTACGAAATTGGAAATGCTTTGTCGGCAATGCAAAAAAGACATAGGTTAGATGAAGTGCAAATCCGCAGGAGTTTCACAATTTTTGAGGTTATCCCTATACGGTTGGTGTCGGTGGATATAATGCAGGCACTTAATTTGGCTTGCAAATTCAATATCTATGCATACGATGCCTACTATTTGGAAGTGGCGCAACGTCTTAATTTACCGCTGTTAACCTTAGACCAACAAATGAAAAATACTGCTTGTGAATTAAACATAAAACTATTGGATATATAAATGAAAACATACAGTTATACAGAAGCCTACAAGAGTTTTCCAATGATATTGGATGTTGCTTTAACGGAGGATGTTGTGATTAAGCGAAAAAGAACAAACGCTTTTAAAATGGTTTATACCCACAACAATCAAAGCCTATCACCGTTTGAAGTGCCTGGCATAAACAGCAATATTACAACGCAGGAAATAGTAAGTTTTGTAAAGGAAGGAAGAGAACGGTTGAACTTGCAATAACAACGACCAGTTCAACAGCAACCAGCGACCAATGGGCAAGTGCCTCGTTGGTCGCTGAAATGTTTGGAAAATGGAAAAAAAGTACTAACTTTGCGAGTGAAAAATATTATGAATTGTTTAAAACAAATCAAAATAAAATGAAAAAAATAAAATTAATTAGCGCAATGGTGCTCGCCTTGGGTGTGAGTGCTGCTGCCTATTCGCAGGCAAAAAAGCCTACTATTATGGTGGTGCCCAGCGATGCGTGGTGCAACAAAAACGGCTATATGACCGAGTTTGACAATCAGGGGACAACGGTCAAAATGCCCGATTACATTAAGGCGTTGCAGAGTAACACCGACCTGCTGTTGGTCATCAGCAAAATCAATGAGTTGATGAGCGAGCGCGAATTTCCACTCAAAAATTTGGAGTCATCGCTCAAATCGTTGCAAAGCCAAGCCGCCGAAGATGCAATGCTATCCAGCAAAAGCGGGGCTGCATTGGCCGAAAGCCCTGTGGATAAATTGAAGCAAGTTGCCAAAGCCGACATTTGGATGCAACTGACGTGGACGGTGAACCAAACAGGTCCCAAAAAATCTATTACCTTCAACCTGCAAGGCTTGGATGCCTATACCGACAAGCAAGTAGCGGGTGCATCGGGCACGGGGCAACCTTCGTTTTCGGCAGAAGTACCTGTGCTGTTAGAGGAAGCAGTGCTGGCTCACTTGGATAATTTTAATGCACAGTTGCAAACGCACTTTGACGATATGGCTGCCAACGGTCGCGAGGTTGCATTGCGTGTGCGTGTGTGGGACTCGTTTGACGGCGATTTAGAAAAAGAATACGGCGATGACGAATTGCGCACCATTATTGAAAATTGGGTGGGCGACAACACTGTAAAAGGTAGGTTTTCGACCTCCGATGCCACCGAGCGGCTGATGGTATTTGAACAAGTGCGCATCCCGCTGTACAACGACAAAGGACGCGCTCTCGACACCCGCAATTGGGCAGATGGACTGCGAAAAATGTTGCGCGAAAAATATCAAATTGAATCCAAAGTAATGATGAAGGGATTGGGGCAAGCACAGATTATTATAGGAGAAAAATAATGAGAAAAAATAAAATTTTATTAGCATTTGTTCTTTTGTGTTGTGCTTGCGGCACCTACGCGCAGCAAGCCGCCGCAAGCGACAACAAAAATCAGATAACCCTCTCGGTGTGGGTGCCGGCAAGCACCGGATTGACCGATGAGGCACAAAAAAATCTGCACAACAAGGTGGTGCAAATTGCCGCCAAACAAGGCGTGGCTGCCGACCCCGGTCATTCGCGATTTGTGTTTGCTGTGAATGTGGTGGAACTTGAAAAAAACATCACGCCCACCGCGCCGCCCAAGCATTCGTACAAGTTGGACGTTACGTTTTACATTGGCGACGGCATTGAGGGAAAGATATTTTCGAGCGTCAGCACCACCGTGAGCGGCGTGGGCGACAACGCCACCAAAGCCTATATGAATGCCTTGAAAAATATCAATGTGCTCAACCCCAACTACAAAAAATTTGCCGACCAAGGCAAGGCAAAAATTGTGGAGTACTACAACAGCCAATGCGACCCAATTATTCGCAAAGCGCAAACGCTGTCGGCAGCGCAAAAGTACGATGAGGCTATTTACAAATTGATGTCGGTGCCCGAGGCTTGTGCCGAGTGCCGCAGCAAAGCCATCAGCGCAGTGGATAGCGTGTATCAACAAAAGATAGACTACGACTGCAAAACAACGCTTGCAGAGGCAAACAATTTGTGGAACACAGAGCAGAATGCAGAGGGTGCCAAAAAAGCAACTGCCGCACTTTTGCGCATTAACTCCAAAGCCTCGTGTTTTGGCGAAGCCCTTGTGTTATCTCAAAAAATTGCCGAGCAAATCCAACAATTGGATGCGCAAGCATTGGAAACGCAAAAGGAAGAATTGGCTTTTCAACGTGAAGAACAAAAACAGCGTCTTGATGCCTACCGCGATATACAAAAAGCCTACGCCGAAAACCAGCCGGAGGTAGAATATAAGCCTCTTTGGTAACCGTTGTGCAGAGATGCAAAATACCGTGCCTTTGGGGTGCGGTTTTTTATTGTAAAAAAAATGTTACCTTTGTCGCGCTTACAATCTAATTTTTTTATGGAAAACCTACCCACCTATCGTTCGCGCACGGGGCGCACAGAACGCAAAGAAACCGTTGCCCCTGTTGCTCCCGCTCGTGTAGAGCGGGATGTAGTGCACGCAGATGTGCGCGAAAAAAGACCTGCCAAACCCAGTTTTTTCAAAGACCGCAAAGAGCGCAGCGGCGATAGAGAATCATATCCTCAAAAGCGCACCAGCACTCGCACCGAGCGGCCTTATGCATCTCGAAAGACAGAGTACGGCAATAGAGATGCCTATCCCCAAAAACGCACCGGCACTCGCCCCGAGCGACCTTATGCACCCCGAAAGACAGAGTACGGCGACAGAGATGCCTATCCTCAAAAGCGCAGCAGCACTCGCCCCGAGCGACCTTATGCACCCCGCCGCACAGATGACGATGCAGCGTTTGCACCCAAAAGAAAGCGAGTGGGCGAATACAGCAGCGAGAGAAGAACAGATAGCAGAAGTTTGGATAGACCCGCCGGCAAAACAGGCTACAAGGCGCGTCCTTACGAAAAAAAATATGAGCCTCGCAAGTCGGCAAGCGAATTTGGGGCAAAACCTTTTGCGTCCAAAACGCGCGCTCCTTATGGCTCATACAAAAAGCGCAGCCCTATCCCTGCTGCGCCTTCGGACACCGTGCGGCTCAATAAATTTATTGCCAATTCGGGCATTTGCTCGCGCCGCGAAGCCGATGAGTACATTACCAATGGCGAAATTTTTGTCAATGGCGAAATTGTAACCACGCTGGGCACCAAAGTGCGCCCCGCTTCGGATGAAATAAAATTTCACGACCAGCGCTTATCGGGCGAAAAAAAAGTGTATTTGTTGCTCAATAAACCCAAAGGCTACATCACCACTTCGGACGACCCGCACGCCAAAAAAACGGTCATGGACTTGGTCAAAAACGCTTGCCGCGAACGCATTTACCCTGTGGGCAGATTGGACAGAGAAACCACCGGCGTGCTGCTATTTACCAACGATGGCGACCTCACCAAGCAACTCACGCATCCCAGTTACAACAAGCGCAAAGTGTATCACGTATTTTTGGACAAAAATGTAGCCAAAGAAGACATAGAGCGTTTGGTGCAGGGCGTTGATTTGGAAGATGGTTTGGCGGCTGCCGACGAAGCCAGTTACGCGGACGAACGCGACGACCGCACACAAATTGGGCTTGAAATTCACTCCGGCAAAAACCGCGTGGTGCGGCGTATGTTTGAGGCTTTGGGCTACGAAGTGAAACGACTTGACCGCGTTTATTTTGCAGGGCTTACCAAAAAATCCGTCGAGCGCGGCGAGTGGCGAATGCTCACGCCCAAAGAAGTGAGTATGCTCAAAATGGGTGCCTACGAATAGGCAACTATCGGCAATTAAACCCTTATTTTCACTGCATTGCAGTGCGCTTGCAAACCCTCGGCTGTGGCCATTGTCATTAGGGTGGTGCTCAGATTTTTGAGCCCTTGTTGTGAAAGTTTTTGAAAGGTAATTTTTTTCATAAAACTGTCCACACTCACGCCGCTGTGCGAGCGGGCATAGCCTGCGGTGGGCAAGGCGTGGTTGGTGCCGCTGGCATAGTCGCCGGCACTTTCGGGCGAATAATTGCCAATGAATACCGAGCCTGCATTCACTACCTGCTCTGCCATTGCGTCGGCATTGGCGGTGGCAATAATGAGATGTTCGGGCGCGTATAAGTTAGCAATAGACAACATTTCGCTGTGATTGTGCACCAACAATATCTTGCTGTGCGCCAATGATTTTTGGGCAATATCTTTGCGTTGCAAAACTTGCAACTGTTGCTCTACCTCTTTGTTGACAAGAGATGCAACACTTTCGCTATTGCACACCAACACCACCTGACTATCGGCACCGTGCTCGGCTTGCGATAGTAAATCGGCGGCCACAAAGGCGGCTACACAAGTATCATCAGCCAACACCATCACCTCTGAGGGACCTGCGGGCATATCAATAGCCACTCCCATTTGGCTTGCCTGTTGCTTTGCAGCGGTTACAAAGGCATTGCCGGGTCCAAAAATTTTGTCCACACGCGGCACTATGCTTGTTCCCAAAGTGAGTGCTGCAATGGCTTGTATGCCGCCCACTTTGTATATTTTTTTTACTCCAATATGTTGTGCGGCATACAAAATGGCGGGGTGTATTTCGCCTTTTGAGTTGGGCGGCGAACACAACACAACCTCGGTGCAGCCCGCAATGGCAGCCGGAATGCCAAGCATCAGCACAGTAGAAAACAAAGGGGCTGTGCCGGCAGGAACGTACAAACCCACACGCTCAATGGGCAGACTTTTGCGCCAGCACACGACCTCGGGCATCGTCTCTACCCTTGATTCCTGCTGCGTTTGCTGCAAGTGAAAACTGCGGATATTTTGTGCCGCCATCTCTATGGCTTGCTTCAATTCTGCGGAAATGTTTTGTGCGGCAGCATTTTTTTCTTGTTCTGTTACCACAAAATCAGACAGATTTACGTGGTCAAATTGCAGGCTGTATTTTTGCAGGGCTGCATCGCCGTGAGCCTGCACCTCGTCAAACACTTGCGTTACAAGGTCTGCCAGCGTAGCAAGGCTTTGCGCAGGACGCTGCAATAGGCTTTCTATTTGCAAAAGCGAAGGGTATTTGATAACTTCCATTGTCAACTTAACTCTTATTGTTATTTTTTTGCGAAAATACAAAATTATTTTCCTATAAAAAAATAAAATTAAAAATATCTTAATTTTAAATAGTAAAAACGCAGGCAATTTATTATTCATTTTTTTACTAACTTTGCATTTTCTCATCAACAATGTGGTGAAACTAACACTTTATCTTTATGAAACGTAAAATCATACGCAACATTGCGATTGTATCAACAATTTTTATTGTTGCTTTTTCAATTATGCTCATCACCAATTATTTTCAGGTGCGGGGCGTCAATCCGCTGCAAACCGAAGTGATTGAAACGCTGAAGCAAATCAATGACGAAAACGCGGGCAACACCGAGTTGCAGGAGCAGATACGGCAATTGGATTTGCTGGCGCGCAGGGCGTATTTTGTGCGAATGGAGCATTTGATGTCGGGTGTTTATATCCTTGTGGGGATGCTCATTGTGTTTTTGGTGTCGTTGCATTTATATTTTGTTGATGCCCAACATATTCCTGACAAAAAAATTGACCCGATAGACGATTGGGTAATCAAAACCAATGCTCGCAAATATATTGCTGTGGTGGTTGGTGGATTGGCGGTTGCGGCGTTGGTGTTTGTGGGGCTGTCGTCGCCGTTTTTCAAAGGAGTTAAGGAAGTTGCAGAAGTTGCTGTTGTAGAAAGCGATGTGGTTGAACAGGAGAAAGAAGTAACAGAAGAGGTTGAAGAACAGATTGCTGTTGCGGAGAGTGTTGCCGCAGAAGTTGAGGGGGGGACTAATGTTGCTCACAATGGATTTCGGGGAAATAATTCTAATGGGATTTCTACTGCAAAGAATGTACCCACCCAATGGAGTTTGAGTACGGGTGAAAACATTGCGTGGACAAGCAAAATTCCCCGTCAGGGCTTCAATTCCCCTGTGCTCAACGGCAACAAAGTGTTCCTTACCGGCGCGGACGAACAAGCCCGCGAATTGTATTGCTACGACTTGAACACAGGCAAGTTGTTATGGACGCTACGAGCCGACAATATCCCCGGCTCGCCCGCAAAAATGCCTGCAACGACTGATGATACAGGCTTGGCGGCATCGACCGTTGCTACGAATGGCAAACAAGTTTGCGCCATCTTTGCCTCCGGCGATTTGATTTGCGCCGATATGGATGGCAAACGGCTGTGGGCAAAAAACCTCGGCGTGCCCACCAATCATTACGGATACGCATCGTCCTTGTTGGCATTTGGCAATTCGCTCATTGTGCAATACGACAACAGCAATTCGCCCAAATTGGTTGCGCTTGATATGGCTACAGGCAAGGAACAGTGGAGCAAAACGCGGACGGACAAAATCACGTGGAGTTCGCCCACCATTGCATACGTGGACAAAAAACCGCAACTCGTGCTGATGGGCAATCCGAGCATCACAGCATACAACCCCAACAACGGCGAGCAAATTTGGCGCGTAGAGGGCTTGAACGGCGAAGTGGCATCAAGTCCGTGCAGCGCGGCAGGCATAGTGTTTGGGGCAAGCGAATATGCCGCGTTGATTGCCGTGGATGCCGCCACCGGCAAGAAACTGTGGGATGCAAACGACTTTTTGCCCGAAGTATCTTCGCCCGTTGCCACCAACGAAAACGTTTATCTGGCAACGAGTTACGGTGTGTTGGCTTGCTACGATGCTAAGACCGGTGCGCTCAAACAATCGCACGAACTGAACACCGAATTTTATTCTTCACCCATCATCGCCGAAGGCAAGTTGTACGTTTTTAGCAACAATGGCAAGATGTTTATCTACAATGCCAACAATGATTTTACCTTGCTCAATTCATTTGAAACAGGCGAGAAGACATTTGCCACGCCGGCGTTCACCGATGGTATGATTGTGGTGCGGACGGAGACGAGTATTTACTGTGTAAAAAAATAATACAATGGCTTGTAATTGCGAAAATAACCCCGTCGCCGCTCAATCTACTATTGAACGCACTGATGCTATTATTGCGCGCATTGGGCGGGAGCGTGCGACTATTATTCCTTTGCTGCAGGCGCTGCAGGCGGAGTTCAATTATTTGCCTTATGATGCTATTGAGCGGGTGTATGAATGCACCGAGATTGACCGTGCGCAGTTGATTAGCGTTTCCACGTTCTATTCGCAGTTTAGGCATGTGCCGTTGGGCAAGCATTTGATAAAGGTGTGCACCGGAACGGCTTGCCACGTCAAGGGCGCGAGCAATGTGTATGATGCTTTTATTCGCCAGTTGGATATAGAAGATGGCGGTACCACTACGAGCGACAAGTTGTTCTCGGTAGAGAAAATTGCTTGCTTAGGTTGTTGCACCCTTGCGCCTGTGGTGCAGATTGATGAGAAGATATACGGACACGTGATGCCCGGTAGGGTGAAGGAGGTGATTGACGACTTTTTGGAACTGCAACAGAGCAAAGAGAATGAAGATAGCGAGCAGTCGCGCAAACAGGTGGCGGGCGAGGTGCGTTTGGGCATGGGCTCGTGTTGTATGGCGAGCGGCTCGGCGGATATTTACCGCGAACTGAAAGCCGCTTGCTCACAGTTGGGCATTGATGTTACCATAAAATCCGTTGGCTGCGTGGGCGTTTGCAACAAAGTGCCGCTGATTGATGTTGTGCAATCCGATGGCGCGATTGTTCGTTATCCTAACGTCAAAGCCATTGAAATTAAGGAGATACTGCATCACCATTTTAAACCTGCGGGCTACCTCAAACGCCTCACCAACACTCTGCTGGGGCACATCGACACCTTTCATACCGACATCACTTGGGACAATGTGATTTGGAAAACCGAACACGAGCGTACTGCTATTATCAACAGTTTCCTGCACAATCAAAAGCATATCTCGACCGAAGGTTACGGTGTGCTAACTCCGCTCAACATTGATGAATACTGCGCGCACGGCGGCTTTGAGGCATTGAAAAAAGCATTGACTATGCCTCGTGAGGAAGTCGTGAAGACCGTTCTGCAGAGCGGGCTGCGCGGGCGGGGCGGCGGCGGATTTTTGACAGGTAAGAAGTGGGAGATAGTCGCTGCCAATGCAGGCACTCGCAAGTATGTGATTTGCAATGGCGACGAGGGCGACCCCGGCGCATTTATGGACAGGATGATGTTGGAATCCTATCCATTTCGCATCATCGAAGGGATGTTGATTGCGGCTTATGCGGTGAATGCCGACAAAGGCATCTTCTATATTCGTGCGGAGTATCCGTTGGCTGTGGCGCGCATCAAATCTGCTATTGAGATTGCTGCGGCGCGTGGTTTGATTGGTGAGAAGATTGCGGGCAGCGGGTTCTCATTTGACATTGCGGTGTTTGAGGGCGCGGGCGCGTTTGTTTGCGGCGAAGAAACTGCATTGATTGCCTCCATTGAAGGTGGGCGCGGGTTTCCAAAGCAACGCCCGCCCTACCCTGCCGTGAGCGGCTTGAACGGCTTGCCCACCTTGGTGAACAATGTGGAAACATTGAGCCAAATACCCTACATCGTTCGTCACGGTGCAACCAACTACAACAGCGTGGGAACGGCTACAAGCAAAGGCACCAAAGTGTTTGCCCTTGCAGGGAAAATCAACCACGGCGGCTTAATTGAAGTGCCCATGGGCATTACCCTCAACCAAATTATCAACGACATCGGCGGCGGCATCGAAGGCGGCGGCAAACTCAAAGCCGTGCAAATTGGCGGACCTTCGGGCGGCTGCATCCCTGCATCACTGTGCGATATGCCGGTGGACTTTGATGCACTTAGCCAAATTGGCGCAATGATGGGCTCGGGCGGCTTGGTAGTGCTGGGTGAAAGCGACTGTATGGTGGATGTTGCCCGCTATTTTTTGAGTTTCACCTGCGACCAATCGTGCGGTAAGTGCACATTCTGCCGCGTGGGTACGCGCCGAATGCTTGACCTGCTCAACAAGATATGCAGCGGCAAAGGCAAGCCCGAAGACATTGACCTATTGGAAGAATTGGCGTTGAGCATCAAAGAGTCATCGCTATGCGCCTTGGGCAAAACCGCCCCCAACCCTGTGCTGACCACCCTCAAATACTTCCGCCACGAATACGAAGAGCACGTGGGCGGCATCTGCCAAACAGGTACGTGCAAGGATATGGTGAAGTTGGAAGTTACCACCGCTTGCGTAGGCTGCACCAAATGCGCCAAAGCCTGCCCCGTGGACGCCATACCCTACACGCCCTACCAAGTACACACCATCGATGTGGACAAATGCGTGATGTGCGGGCTTTGTGTTGAGGAGTGTGGGTTTGAGGCGATAAATAGGGTGAAGCGTTGAGTTCCCATTGTCTGATTTTATTCCCGTAGGGAATACATATCAATAGAAAACAAATTATCTCCTCCCCTCCCCACCACCAAAACCTCGTAGAGGTTTCACGTTGAAGAGCACGGTGTATCCCCTAACGGGGAAACAATACCGGCGACCAATGGGCAATAGTGCCTCGTTGGTCGCTGTTTTTTTTTATTCAGGTCGTTTTTGAATTAATTGCACTGTTTTAACTTATTCATTTTCAATGAATTACAATAATTATTATCTTTATTGAAAATAAATTGTGCAAGAAGTGTTAAAATGTGAATTTTATTTAATAACTTTGCCGTTGCTCCAAAAAGGAGGTTTTAATTTTTAGTTTTGCATTTATTATTTATTCATCATAAAAAAAAATTTTATGGATACTTCTGCCAAAGCCAATATCTTGTTTGCCGAAGATGAAGAGAATCTCGGCATGTTACTCAAAGAGTATATGCGTATCAAGGGCTACGAAATTGACCTCTATCAAGATGGAGAAAAGGCGTTTGCCGGCTTTCAAAAGTTGCGCTACGACCTCTGCATCTTGGACGTAATGATGCCTTTGAAGGACGGCATTACCTTGGCCAAAGAAATTCGTATGCTCAACACCACCGTTCCCATCTTGTTTCTTACCTCCAAGAGCGAAAAAGAAGATGTGTTGGAGGGTTTTGCGGCGGGTGCCGACGACTACATCAAAAAACCGTTTAGCATCGAAGAACTGCTGTTGAGAGTAGAAGCCATTTTGCGGCGCACACGTGGCGAAAATATCGTCCAAAATCAGGATGTTTTTACTATTGCTTCGTTTACTTTTAACTCGGCTAAACAAACGCTTGTAAAAGACGATGTAACACAAAAACTAACTGCCAAAGAATCGGAGTTGCTCAAGCAATTGTGCATTAACCAAAATGCAGTATTGGACAGAAATTTTGCGCTCAAAACTATTTGGAATGATGACACCTATTTCAACGCGCGCAGTATGGATGTCTATATTACCAAGTTGCGCAGGTATCTTAAAGAAGACTCCGGCATTCAAATTATCAACATTAGAGGCAAGGGTTTCAAATTGATTTGGTAGGCTTTGTACACTTACTTTGAATGAAGAAATTTATGGCTTACAATTTACTAAAACGTCTTCGGTTTTTTTTGTCGGGGGGCTTGCCCGGCACCTCGCGGTATGAAAAAAAACAACTGCAATTGCAGCAGAATTTTGAGCGTTATCAGGTGTTGGCGCAATCCGAAAAAATGCAACGCTACAACGAGTTGGCTGCACAAGTGGCAACCCCTCGCAAGCAAAGCGGGTTGAGCAAAAAAGAGTGGAAACAAATCAAACAAGATTTTTCGACCCTGCAAAAATCACAGGAGATAAGTCAATTCTTTAAGTTGCAAAAACAAAGCAAAAATTTTAAAGAAATTGCGGCGTGGAAAGAGGTGTTTTTTGATAACTTTAATGCCCCTGCATTGGACGCTTCCAAATGGGTTACTCGCTGTCCAACAGCCACCGAAGCACTTCCGCACATTACCTATACGCAAGCCGAAGAGTGTCATCTGTTCACGGATGGCAACAATGTGCAAAGCACCGGCGAAACCGTGCAAGTGCTTACCCAAAAAGAACCCACAACGGGCATCGTTTTTAGCAAAGAATTAGGATTTATTCCTGCCGAGCGCAATTTTACTTCCGGCATTGTCAACACCGACGAAAAATATCGTGTGCAGTACGGAAAAATTGAGGCAAAAATTAAATTTCAATCCACCTCCAAATACGTTTTTCACGCGGTGTGGATGGCGGCAGGCGGGCAACTGCCGCACATCAATTTGTTGCGCATAGGGCAAAATATCGAAATGAGTTCGTTTGCCAAAAGCGACAGAGGCACCTTGCAGTATGTGGATTTGTGGGGCAAAATTTTGCGGCAAAATACTTTTTACATCATACAATTGTTGTGGAACGAAGATAAAATAACGTGGAGTATCAACGGCAGACCCATGTTTTCGGCGCCCAACACCATTCATCAGCCCTTGTTTTTGTCCTTTTCGTCGGGCATATTAGGCGGCGAGCCGCGCACCGAACTTCCCTCTACTTTGACGGTGGATTGGGTCAAGGTGTCGCAACCACAAACCCCTCAAGAGCATTAAAATTTTTGTTTATTATTAAAGCCCGTCTTGACTTATGATACTTCTCGATGGAAAAAAAATAGCCGGTGAAATGCGTGCCGAAATTGCTGCACAAGTAACAGGACTATTGCAGCAAAACAAGCGTGCGCCTTCGCTCACAGCAGTGCTGGTGGGCACCGACGGTGCCAGCCAAACCTACGTTGCCAACAAAGAAAAGGCTTGCCAAGCCGCAGGATTTTCTTCGCAAGTGATTCGCTACCCTGCCTCTACCAGCGAAAGCGAGTTGCTGCAAACCATTGCACAATTGAACGCCGACAGCGGAGTGGATGGCATTTTGGTGCAGTTGCCGCTTCCCAAGCATATTGATGAGCAAAAAATTATTGAAGCCATCGACCCTCGCAAAGATGCAGATGGTTTTCATCCTATGAATGTGGGCAAAATGACTGTGGGCTTGCCCGCCAGCCAACCTGCCACGCCCTCCGGAATTGTAGAATTGTTGCAACGCTATGCTATCCCAATGAGCGGCAAACACTGTGTGATATTGGGACGCAGCAACATCGTGGGGCGGCCGTTGAGTATTTTGCTTTCGCAAAAAAACACCAACTGCACGGTAACCCTTTGCCATAGCCAAACGCAGGACATCAAAGCGCATTGCTTGCAAGCCGATATATTGGTGGCAGCCTTGGGAAAGCCCGAATTTGTTACCGCAGAGATGGTGAAGCCGGGAGCAGTGGTGGTGGATGTGGGCACCACACGTGTTGCAGATGCCAATGCCGACAAAGGTTATCGCCTCAAAGGAGATGTTAAGTTTGATGAAGTAGCCCCGCGTTGCAGTTACATAACGCCCGTGCCGGGCGGCGTGGGACCTATGACCATTGCCTCGTTGCTCAAAAATACGATGCTGTGCTATCTTCATAATTGAGAGTGGAGAGTGGAGAATTGAGAGTTGAAGACAAGAGAACATAGACTGATAGACATATTGGTAAATAATTGAATTGATTATGAAAAGTATTCGTTACAAGACACAAGGAACTTGTAGTTCGCAAATTGAGATTGATATTGAGGAGGGAAAAATTGCTCACGTGAACTTCGCCAATGGCTGCGAGGGCAACCTGCGCGGCATTGCCCGCTTGGTGCAGGGTATGCCTGTGGATGAGGCTATTGCTCGCTTGCAGGGCATCGACTGCGAAGGGCGCGGCACAAGTTGCCCCGACCAATTGGCAAAGGCATTGAAGCAGTACAAGGCATAACAACGGTTTGAACCCAAATGAAATAGTTATGGAACATCATCATCACGAACACCATCACCACGCATTGGATTTGAAGAGCACCCACCGTGCTTTTGTGATAGGCATTGTGCTCAACGTTGTTTTTGTGGTGGTAGAAGCCATTGCAGGTTTTGTAACCGATTCGCTTGCGCTGCTGGCTGATGCAGGGCACAACCTTGCCGATGTTGCCAGCCTCGTGATTGCTTTGCTGGCGTTGAAATTGTCGGCAGCCAAGTCCAACGAGCGTTACACCTACGGCTACAAAAAATCCACCGTGCTGGCAGCCTTTATCAATGCAGTGATATTGCTCGTTGCGGTGGGCGGCATTGTGTACGAAGCGTTGGAACGCATTTTGACGCCTGTGCCTGTGGAGGGCGGAGTGGTGGTGGCTGTAGCCGGCGTGGGCATTGCCATTAACGCGATTACAGCCCTGTTGTTTTTCCGCGACAAAGACAAAGATTTGAACATCAAAGGAGCCTATTTGCACCTTGCTGCCGATGCCATTGTGTCGGTAGGTGTAGTGATAGCGGGCATTGTGATAGCCTACACGCAATGGTATTGGATGGATAGTGCCATTAGTTTGTTGGTGGCTGTGGTCATTTTTGTGAGCACGTGGGCATTGCTCAAAAGCACCATCCGCCTCAGTTTGGACGGAGTGCCGCACGGCATCAACCCAATAGAAGTGGCGGCACAAATTGCTGCGGTGGAGGGCGTCGAAAACGTGCATCACCTGCATATATGGGCACTGAGCACCACACAAAACGCGCTCACTTGCCACGTAGTACTTTGCAAGCAAACTTCATGGGACGATGTACCGCGCATCAAAGCCGAAATCCGCACCCGCACCCAAAGTTTGGGCGTACGCCACAGCACCATCGAAATAGAAAACTACAGTGAATTGTGTGAGAATAATGATGAGTGAATTTTCAGCGACCAACGAGGCACTACTGCCCATTGGTCGCTGGTATTATTCCCCCTTTGGGGGCGTAGAGACGCGGCGCGCCACGTCTCTACGCTCCTGCCTAAAAGCCAAAACTGAATGAAACCCAGCCCAGTCAAGCAATAGGCAAAATATCAAATTGTTAAATTACGTTAAAAATAAAAATCTTTTTATTAAAATGTGCGCACTTTAATAAAATGTATTACCTTTGTTTTATTATTTGATAATATAAACAAATTACAAAATGAAAACGAAACAATTTTTTATTGTTTGCACAGTGGCGTTGTGCTTGTTTAGTATGCAGGCGCAGGCTGCTACGCTTGACTTGGCAAGCGCCTCAAGTTACAGCAGCAGAACGGGTTGGACTTTTGCTAATAACAAAATCACTTTTACCACTGCTGCTAACGGCAACGAATACACCATTACAGGCAGCAGTAGCACGGTATCTATTGCTTTTGCAACCGGTGTCAATACCACCATTAATCTTGATGGCGTTACTATCAATAGTACCACCAGTCCCATTGACATACAAGGTACGGCATCTGTTACTATTAATTTAGTGGATGGCTCCACTAATCTGCTCGTTGCTGCAAATTACTACGCAGGGATTGAGGTCGCTAACGCTGCGTCCGTAATCATTGCGGGCAATACCGGCATTTTAAATGTTCAATCGAACAGTTCTGGAGCAGCAATAGGCGGGCACTCTGGTTCCGGCGGCGGCGATATTACCATCACCGGTGGAATAATCGACGCAACCTGTATCGGCAGTTATGGCGCAGGAATTGGCGGTGGGGATAGTCCTGGTAGCAGCCATGCTCATCGTACCGCAACGACCACGATAAGCGGTGGAACGGTGGTGGCAAGAGGTGGAGTAGATGCTGCAGGCATTGGTGGTGCCGACATGAGTGAGGCTGGTCCGATTGTTATTACAGGCAATGCCAAAGTTATAGCCATTGGCGGAAATGTGCGATACAGCGAAGCAGGGGCAGGCATAGGACCGGGCGGAAGTGGAACTCCGGGGAGTATTACTATCGCCAGCACAGCGACGGTGCTGGCTTATTCTTATGGCATCTACCCTGCTATCTACGCAGACGCTTCGGGCAATCAAGGCACCGGGTTTTATGTCAATGGAATTTTCCAAACTGCCGATGTTGGTGCAAGCGAATGGTACATTGATGCCTTCACGGCAGGTACGCTTACTGCGCCGGTAGCCAACTTGACGGTACCTGCCAACTATCGCGGTGTTGCCTTCACTACGGGGCAAACGGCTACAAGCAATTACAATCTCTACAAGGTGGCAACTCCAAACGGCGAAAAGCAAAAAGTTGCCGTACTCAACGCCGACCCAACTAACTCAGCCATTCCCTCGCAACAAGATCAAGCGGCTACCCCGTTAACTTTTTCGGAGGCTTTATCCGTCTCAGACATCATACCCAACGAGGGTGCTATCAGCGGTGGCAACACTGTAACTATTACAGGGCAAAACTTTATGCCGCAGGTGGATTATACGGACG
>BNTQ01000014.1 GCA_025996715.1 Bacteroidia bacterium
CCATCGGTGGTTTCCAATGACGAAAACGCCGAGCCGGCAGCCGCAGGCATCGTTTGAGTTGAAAAATCGGTGCCGTCAAAAACGAGTGAATTATTATCCGCACCCACCAAGCGGACATTACTCAAAGTTATTTTGTAACTATGGCTGGCAACGAAAGGGGCATTTGCAAAAAACAGAATGAACTGAATTACTCGCTTGCGGGACATTTGGCTCAAATCCAATTCTATCGTTTGCCCCGAACCTCCTGCATTGATATGCAACACACTCATCCAGTGCCACACCGCCGCCGTTACAGCATCCATTGTATTTTCTTGGGTATCGTATGTTACCAATACAGGTGTAATGTCTTTACCTTCGGTCAAAATGCAAGAGGCGCTACTTTCAAGTTTTACATCAAATACGATTTTCGTATATTGTTGCCAATTTTCGTTAGCAACATTGACCACCACGCGAGGTCCCCCTGATGGAACACCGGTAACATTCACGTTAGCAACCACAGGGTTTTGGCTCTCAAGCAAAATCGCTGTGGTTGTAGAACCATCATCAACACCAACCCACCAATCGGGAGTCAATGGTCTATTGGCGGCATAAGATGATGCCACAGAAAAAGTAAGCAATAGGGCAGTTAATAATTGGTTCATAATTTTTTAAAGAGTTTCAAGTTTCAGGTTTCAGGTTTCAAGTTTCACATTCAACCCTATCGGGTTGGTTGTTGTCCGTAGGTTAAAACCTACGGTTATTCACATTCAACCCTTCGGGTTGGCAGCAGTCGTATTTCATTATTCATTGTTCATTATTCATTATCCATTGTCCATTGTCCATTGTTTTTACCATCCCGGGTTTTGCACCAAATTTTTATTTCCATCCACAACATAATCGTGTAAAATAGGGAATAAATAATTTCGTTTCTCAAAATTAACAAAGCGGCTTAGGCGCGTTTTTTTGTAAAATGTTGCATCAGTTGCCCCCGTTATATCCAGCCCAAACATACCTTCTTTCACATCCGAATAGTGGCTTTCGGCAATTTTCCAGCGTTTCAAATCAACAGCCCAAAATGCTTCAAACATAAAATCTATCATACGCTCGCGGCGAACGATATTGACCAAAGCCTCGCCTGTGGGGCTGCCAAACGCTGCCGACAAGTGAGGAATACCGGCTTTGGTACGAATTTCATTGAAATACCTTTCGGCATCTGCATCCAAAGAGCCGCTGTATTCCGCAGAAGCCTCACAATAACTCAAATACAATTCCGTCAAGCGAATCAAAGGAAAATACTGTTTTTCTTGTAAAAAGCCGGAGGCGGTCAGTTGATTTTTGGGACTCACCATTTTCTTAATAGCATATCCTGAATATAACGATTCCGTTCCTCCGTTGGCTTCTCCTGATTTCACATGAAGGGTGATAGTGCTACTATTGACCTCATACTGACCATTATCATAACCAATCCACGCATAAAACCGAGGTTCTCTGTTCAAATGCAGGTTGGCAGTAGTCTCACCCGGTGCTACATCAAAACAATTGGCATAATTAAAAGCAGGGTCAGTATCAATAGGCTTTCCATCTTTGGTATAAAACATTTCCACCGCTTTGAGAGAGGCTGATACTCCGCTAACAAGCGCAGGGGGACGCGTAGTTGTTATTCCCCGTGGCGTATAAAAGGTACCCACATCAGCGCTTGCATTGGAATAAGCCCAAATAATTTCCTTGTTCCAATTGTCCACAAGGGTATATCGAGCAGTTGCCACCGCCTGCTCAAAAGCATCTGACGTAGCACCTGTGTAGTCATATAATCCATACGCTAATCCATGCGCCATATCAATGGCTTTTTTAAATTCATCCTTTGCTTTTTTCCACTTTTCCTTGTCATACGTCGGGTCTATAAGTTGCTCGCCGTCTTTGTTCTTTAATGCTTCAAAAAACGGGTCTGTATTACCATTGAACAAAGGGCTTGCCGAAAGCAGGTAGGCACGGGCTTTGATACATTGAGCAATTAACTTGGTGGGTTTACCATATTCTGTACTTTGACGTGTATCCGGCAGATATTTCATCGCTTCGTCCATCATACCTGCAATAAACTCTGCACATTCTGCCACAGGACGGCGTTTGCGAAAATACTCGTCTTCGGAGTCCCCATCCAATGCTATTTCTTTATCTACCAGCACTGCAGGACCATACAATTCTGTAATTAGATAATGATAGTATCCTATCAAAAAATAGGATTGTCCGCGCCAATCTGCTTTCATTGCCTCAAATTCCTCCTCCGAAAAACTTACTTTTTTGACAAGGTCAATTTGATTGAGCATCACAAAACATTTGCGAATGCCTGCATACCATTGAGACCAGAAATCATAATTGTATTTGTCTACGAGATCAGGCTTACTCGCACTGTACAAGCCTTGTTGTATCTTCATATAGGGAAACCAATCCAATCCCCAACTGGGGTCGCCCACAAACTCGTCGCTTACCCAAAACGAAGGATATGCATTGCCGCCCCCGCCGCTCCCATTAACCATATTAGCATAGCAGGAGTACATAAATCCGTCTGCCAACGATTCATTTTTGAACCCATCGGCAAGTTGAGCGGTATCGTCGGGCACCACATCCAAAAATTCGCAACTGCTCAGCAGTACAGCACCTATTAACAGGGCTTTTGTGTAGATATTTTTCATATTTAATAAATTTTATTTGTAACTAAAATAATTCATCCTATAAATCCTATAAATCAAATAAATCATTCTAAAATCAAAGTTCAGACAATTATTAGAACGTCAACTGCACGCCTATATTATACATCCGCAATGTAGGATAGGACAAGCCATTTCCTCTTGCTTTTCCTGCGTCACTGGTATCTTCGTATCCGCCGATTTCGGGGTCAAAATATTTAAATTTGGAAAACGTGAGTAAATTTTGACCGGCAATGTAGATGCGGGCAAACTTATAGGTATATCCGATTTCCAAATTTTTGAGTCGCAAAAAGGCACCGTCGCGCTGCCAATAAGATGAGGTTACAAAATTGTTGTGGTTAACCGTACCATTCACCAAGCGAGGATAGGCGGCATTAGGATTGGGATTTTGTTCTGTCCAATAGTCTTGGGCAATAAAATCAAACAGCACTGTTTCGCTGGTAGTAAAAGGATGGATGTTAGCCATCACAATACTGGTTTTGGCAACGCCTTGCATAAATATCGAAAAATCAAAATGCTT
Organism: Bacteroidia bacterium; assembly: GCA_025996715.1. GTDB lineage: Bacteria > Bacteroidota > Bacteroidia > Bacteroidales > UBA932 > BNTQ01. Next base: position 3,205 of record BNTQ01000014.1, read on the forward strand.
GTAGGAAACGCTGCCGCCAAAGCCATAAATGATTTGAGGAATGAACGGATTCCCCATTTGCTCCATATCATTGTCATCTACTTTACCATCACCATTGAGGTCGGCATATTTTATGTCGCCCGGCTTAAAAAGGTTTTGCGCCATATAGGTCTGCACAGGGCTATTGTCTATATCGTCTTGGTCTTTGAACAAGCCTATGGCTCTCAAGCCTCTATTGACATTGAGCGGCTTGCCTATATCGGATTGGTAATCAAATTCACGGGGCATTTCATCTCTATCCAACAACTTATTTTGGGCATAAGTGAACGAGCCGCGCAAATTTACAATTAAATCTTTGTTGATAGCCTTGTTGTATTCCACTGTAATATCCATACCCTGATTTTGCACCACGCCCAAATTGGCATAAGGTTTTTGATCGGAAGGAACCCCTGTTTCGGCAGGCACCATATTGCGCTGCATAAATATGTCGCTTCGCTTTTCACGGAACATATCAACAGAAACATAAAGCGCGTTCAATAGGGTCAAGTCCACGCCCAGATTTATTTTTGTTCCTTTTTCCCAATGTGCACTCTCTGTTCCGTATTTAGAAATCACGGCTCCGTATTTAGCATTCTGATTATTATCGCCAAATGCAAACCCGCTAGCCCCCAGCGTTACCTCCGAGAGATACGGAAAGCGAGGATTTGTTGATGAGTTTCCTACCAAGCCGTAGGAGCCTCTAATTTTCAATTGGGATACGACTTTGGATAGAGGCTCAAAATAACTTTCGTTGGAAATGATATAACCCAATGCTGCCGAAGGAAAAAATCCCATACGGTTTCCTTTCTTAAAGTTTTCGCTGCCATTGTAGCCAAAGTTCACTTCGGCAAGATAACGATTGTCAAAAGCGTAGGTGAAACGACCGGCAAAGCCTTGATTTCTTTCGGGCAAGGAAGTTAGATACGAGCCCGGAGCATTGTTGCTATAATCACGTTGCAAATAGACCAGCAGCCCCGACACATCGTGTTTGCCAAACTGTTGAGCATATTCTATCGAGCCTTGCAAGTTGATGAGTCGGTCGCCTCCCGAACCAAACCAAGACGTCAAAGCCGTATTGCCTCTTTTCATGGCAGTTAATTCATAATCGTAGGTGCCGTCGGGCTGCTGCGTATAACTCGACAAGTTGTAATAGTACGGATTGTAATAGCGGGTTCCGTTAGTAAGAGCATAGTTTTTGAATGAAACCAATGCGTTAACTTTTAGTCCATCGAGCAAAAATTTCATATCTTGCTCGGCACTCAACGAAGCAGTGTTGGTGGAACTAAATTGTTCACTATAACCGCTTACCATACGAGCATAAGGATTCAAATAGCCGCTTCCGGGGTCGGGATAATAATTAACAGGACCATTGGGATAATTTCCAAACAATATATGGTCTTCGCCTGTTTTATTTTCGTAATAGGGTTGAAATAACACAGGAGGAGTTTGAAAAATATCACGATAAATTGATGCCGTGCCGGCAGCAGAGCCGGTATAGGAAACGATTTGCGTATTCAAACGAAGATTCACTTTGGTAGTGCTGGTGAGAAAGGCTTCGATATTGCCTTGCAGCGAAGTGCGAAACTGCCGCATTTGGTTGTTGAATGAATTGTTGGGGTCTTTTTTCAACATTCCATTGTCGTTATTAAAAGTGGCATTCAAAAAATAATTGACCCTTTTGCCGCCGCCGGTAACATTCAAACTTGCCCCTTGTGTGCTGGCAAAGTTATTGAACAATGTCTTTTGCCAATCCACATTGGGAAAAACGATAGGGTCAATTCCTTTGAGGGTATTCACTATTTTTTCGTTGCTAAACCTTGGCACAGCAACGGGGTTTCTGTTCATTATGGCATCGTTGTAAGCCACCATATAATCCACACCATCGGCAAGTTGCATCGTTTGGGTGGGCTGTGTGATTGAATTTTCGATGCGAATGTGAATAACAGCCTTTTCCATATCGCGCCCTCTACGGGTGGTAACCAGCATCACACCATTGGCGCCGCGTGCACCATAGAGTGCGGTTGCCGTTGCGTCTTTGAGTATAGAAAAATTTTCTATCACTTCGGGCGAAAGCGCATTGAGGTCGCCTGCCGATGCCTCCACGCCATCAATGTAAATCAACGGATTGGTGGGACCTGCAAAAGTGGAAATACCGCGAATCCAAAAACTTGCAGCATCTTGCCCCGGCTCGCCGCTGCGCTGCACCGAAATAACGCCCGCCAAACGTCCTGCAAAAGAGTTGGAGAGCGAACTTGAGGGCGTTTGCAACTCTTTGGCATTGATGGTTTGTATGGCACCCACCACGCTTGCCTTTTTTTGCGTGCCAAAACCTACCACCACCACATCGTCAATGCCGGTAGCAGTGGTATTCATTACCACATCTATGCGGGCACGTCCGCCCACGGCTTCGGTTTTGGTTTCCATTCCTATAAAAGAGAATACCAGCGTAGCACCCTCAGGCACCTGAATATCATAATCGCCGTTGATGCCGGTTGAGGTGCCGGTGGTGGTGCCTTTCACCATCACGGTTGCACCTATCACCACCTCGCCGTTGCCATCGGTAACAATGCCCGATACTTGCTTGACGGCTGCTGCCGCAGGAGGCTTAGGCTGTGTTTTTTCGGTGTAAAACGTAACTTGTCGGTCCGAAATACTGTACTTTGTATCGCTGCCCTTGAGCAATATCGACAGTACTTCATTAATGCTTTTGTCGACTACCGTAATATCCTTTTTTTTGGATAAATTGATGGCATTATTGTAGAAAAAAATGTACTCGCTTTGTTTTTCAATCTCTTTGAAAATGTTTTCCAAAGTGGTATTTTTTAGGTTCAGCGTAAGACGCGTCTCTTGTCCAAATGCCGTAGTTTGCCCCCAAAACAGGAACAAAGCAGATAGTGTTAATGCACTCCAAAGTTTTTTCATACTCAATAATTGTTTAAAGTTTGTTGTACCAAAGCCTGATAAAATTATTAGACATAAACCAATTTCTATTTTTTTGTAATCATTATTTGCCGACCTTCGATGTTGTAATTGACATCGCCTGCCAAGGCAACCGAATTGAGCGTTTCGCTCATATTGTCTTTCAAATCCAATTTTCCGCTCACAAAAATGTGTTCCAATTCTCCTTTATTGTAAACAATTTCCACATTGTAGTATTTTTGCAAACGGTCGAGCACGGTGGTCAATTCTTCTTTGCTGAAATGCAAAAAACCATATTTCCAGCATATATAATCGTAAATATCCACCGTATCAACTTGACTGATGCTTGTGCTCACATTGTAGGAATAGAGTTGGTTGGGCAATAGGCGCACCGATTCCTTTTGGGCAGCATTGGCCACCGTAACCGCGCCGCTCACCAAGACAATGTTTTGCGCAGGTTCGTCTTTGTAGGCTTGCACATTGAAACTTGTTCCGGTAACTTTTACATTCATTAAATCGGTTTTGACAACAAAGGGTTGGCGTTCGTTTTTTGCCACCTCAATATAGATTTCGCCTTCCACAAATATCTCGCGTTTGTTGGGTTTAAAAACAGAGGGATAGATGAGTCGGCTGCCCGAATTGACCCAAATTTTGGAGCCGTCGCTCAGCATCACATACGAGGTTTTGCCGTAGGGCACAATCAGTTGGTTGAGTTGCAGAGCATCCGCATCGGTTGCAGCGGCAACATTGGATTGGGCAAGAGCAGATTCGGCGGCGTTGCGCACCTTGCCGTCCGTGTCATATATCAGTTCCACATTGTCGTCTTTGAGACTCACTATTTTTTGGTCGGGCAAAATCAAACAAACGTCGTTGCCGGCAGATTCTTGCCCTGTGGCTTGCAGCACCGACCTATAGTCCACCTCTGCATTGCGCATGAGCGAAGGAACAAACAGCAGCACAAGCCAAACGGCGGCAGCAGCAGTAGCCGCATAGACGGCATAACGCACACGGAACCTATTTTTTTGAACCGTTTGGCGATTGATTTTTGCCCATAACATTTGTTTGTCGCCAAAAGACAAACTCGGCTCTTTGACTTTGACGGACTTTACCAACTCTTGTACCTTAATAATAGCGTCTTTATGTGTAGCATCTGTTTCCATTATTGCGTGCCAATAAGTATCTGCCTCGTCCGACGGACAAAGCAACCATTGAATAAAATTTTGGTTATCCAACAAATTTAAAATGTACTGTTTGTGATGACTCATCATTATATCTCTCCTATTTTTCTAATAGGACGTAAAAATTGGCGTTTGGTACTCACTCCAATAATGAAAAACGTCTATTGCGGTGATAACCAACGAATTACAAAATATATCGAAGGAAAAATGAAAGGAACAGAGGAAGCACCATTTTGTTGCGGATATTTTCAATGGTTCTAAACATCAGATTCTTGACGGATTGATAGTTAATTTCCAACAAGAGGCTAATATCTTCGTAGGACAAATCCATTTGATAATGGAGATAAAGTATTTCTTTTTGTCTATCGGTTAGTTGCTGCAATACCGACTCAAATTTTTCCATTATTTCGGAATCCAAATCAGTATTTTCTTCGGGGTCAAAATAATAATCCGTCTGAAATTGCAATTCGTCCAAAGACACAGCGTGCCCTTTGATTTTTTCCTTTCGGATGTGGTCAATCATTTTGTTGCGCAACGATTTGAGTAGGTACGACTTCACATTGTCCACAAGCGGAAGAGCGTTGCGTTTGTGGTGCAATTGAATGAACAAATCGGCAATGCAGTCTTTGACCCCATCGGACTTGGTCATCAATTTTGACCCATAGCGATATAGCACCTCCGAAAACTTGTTGAATAAACATGCAAAAGCCTCATCATCCCCTTGTCGGAACTGATTCCAAATACGAATATCTTGGCTTTGGTCTTGCATATTACAAGTTTTTTTTACGTTGGCTATGCCGGAATACAAATAAAAAGTCCGTCCCGCGCTACGCGCGAAACGAACTTTTTATTAGGAGTATAATAGTTGTTTATATGTTGAGTTGAGTTGAGTTGAGTTGAGTTGAGTTGAGTTGAGTTGAGTTGAGTTGAGTTGAGTTGAGTGTAAAGATAGTGATAAATCCTTTATTATGCAAGGATTTCCGCTATTTTTTATGAACAAGTTATTAACCATTTATGTATTGTAGAAGCAGATTTTGCAAAATTACACAAAATTATATCAACTTACAACAATTAAATTCTTTTTAAATAGGCGAAGCCCCCGCTCGGCGGACTTCGCTTGGAGTATGAGTAGTGCCTTAGGGCGTGGATTTATGGTTTCTGCCGGCGTTTTTGTTTTTGTAAAAAACAATCCCTACCTTTGCACTTTATCATAAATAATTTATGCTTGTTTGTGCAAGCAACCCCCACCAATGACATTCAAAGAATTAGAGATTATCGAGCCAATCTTGAAGGCGCTCGACGAACAAGGGTACGAAATCCCAACACCGATACAAGAACAGGCTATTCCGCCTGCGTTAAAAAATCAAGATATTTTAGGGTTGGCGCAAACCGGCACCGGCAAAACCGCCGCCTTTGCCATCCCGCTCATTCAGCAATTGTATCAGAACAAAAACAAAGGCAACGACCTGCGAAGCATCAAAGTGCTGATACTCACTCCCACGCGGGAGTTGGCCATCCAAATCAGCGAATGCATCCGCGATTACACCAAGTATGTGGGCATCCGCCATTGCGTTATTTTTGGCGGCGTCAAGCAGGGCGCGCAAACCGACGCACTTCGCAAAGGTGTGGATATATTGGTGGCTACGCCCGGACGTTTGTTGGATTTAATCAACCAACGGTTTATCAAGTTGGATGGCATTCGTCATTTTGTGTTGGACGAAGCCGACCGTATGCTGGATATGGGTTTCATACACGACATCAAACGCTTGCTGCCTATGTTGCCCAAGCAAAAGCAGACCCTGTTTTTTTCGGCAACGATGCCGCAGGATATTGCTGTGCTTTCGCGAACGATACTGCACAACCCTGTGCGGGTGGAGGTTGCGCCCACATCGTCGGTGGTGGATACCATTGAGCAACAGGTGTATTATGTAGAAAAAAAAGAGAAGTTGGATTTGCTGATTGCTTTGCTGCGACAAAAACGTCCGCAATCAACGCTGGTGTTTTCGCGCACCAAACACGGTGCCGACAAAATTGCCCGCAGATTGTGCAAAGCAGGCATTGGCAGCGAAGCCATTCACGGCAACAAATCACAAAACGCCCGCCAAAATACACTCGCTAATTTCAAGTCCAACAAAACCCACGTGCTAATAGCCACCGATATTGCCGCGCGAGGCATCGACATCAACCAATTGGAATTGGTCATCAACTACGACATCCCGGACGTGCCCGAAACCTACGTGCACCGCATAGGCCGCACCGGCAGAGCCGGCAACAACGGCATAGCCATTTCGTTTTGCGACGAAGACGAACGCCCGTCGCTCAATGACATACAGCGGCTGATTGGGAAAAAGTTGAGTGTGGTGAAGTATTAGAGGTGTTTGCTATTGATATGAATGTCCTACGGACAAAACATTTTCAGCGCACCAAAAAAATTAGGCGGCAATACACTTGCCGCCTAATTCTCTGCGTTATGGGACATTCGTCCCATAATGGGTGTACAAAGATAGTGATAAATCCCTTACTGTGTAAGGATTTGCGGTGTTTTTTATCAACAAGTTATTAACCATTTTAAGAGTTTCAAAAGTTTCGGGTGCAAAGTTAAATAAAAGTTTTGAAAATATTTGGTAGTTCAAAAAATGTTTGTATCTTTGTAGCAAGTTTTTGAAACGGTTGATAATTTTTCGTAACTGCGTGAATTTTCAGCCGTTTTTTTATTGTATTACAGTTACACAATATTGTATTTTTTGCCCACTACCCCGCAATTCGCCAACCGTAAGTTTTATCTTTCCAAAGTCTGCTTTTTCGTATTCCATTATGTGGATTTTTGAAAAACGTTTTTGTTTTTTATTATCCTTTTTAGGTTCTAACGTTTTGCCTTTACTAATTGCATTTTCCAGTATTTCGGTAAGGTATGTTACTGCTAATGTAGATTTGTAAGACAATGAAGCGTGTCCTGATGTTTCATTCATAGATAAATAGCGTACTTCTATAAACGAGTTAAAATATTTATTAAAAATATGTTTCGCAGGATTTTCAACAATCCATTGTGCATAAAAATCCATTATAAATTTTTTTCTGTTTCTAAAATCTTCGGCGGTACTACCCAACGCTATGCCTTGATTATCTAATTCCATTGTGTTCAAATTTTCAATTAATTACCATTGACCATTTACCAATCCGCAGACCCTTTGTGATGTGTGGTAATTGGTAATTATTTCGGCTGCAAAGTTAAATAAAAGTTTTGAAATGCCAAAAGTGATAAGTGCCGGCTACTACAACACACTTATCACTTTCTATCACTCATCACTCAATCTATCCTACACACTCCCGCCAACCGCTTGTACTGATTGTACCGCCACTTGGCGTTCTCTTCCGTTGCTTTGAACAATTCTGCGGCTTCGGTTGGGAAGGTTTTTTGCAACGACGAGTAGCGCACTTCGCTCAGCAGAAACTCTTGGAACTTGCTCCAGTCAGGCTCTTTGCTGTCGAGTGTGAAGGGGTTTTTGCCTTGCGCTTCTAAGGTGGGGTTGAAGCGGTAATTGTGCCAATAACCGCATTCTACGGCACGCTTGATTTCGCGCTGCGAGGCGTTCATACCATTCTTCAAACCGTGACTGATACAAGGCGAGTAGGCTATGATGAGCGATGGTCCGTCGTAGGCTTCGGCTTCTTTGATGGTTTTGAGATACTGATTTTGGTCGGCACCCATCGCCACTTGCGCCACATACACGTAGCCGTAACTCATTGCCATCATCCCCAAATCTTTTTTGCGAATGCGTTTGCCGGAGGTGGCGAATTTTGCTACAGCCCCCGCCGGTGTTGATTTTGAGGATTGTCCGCCGGTGTTAGAATACACTTCGGTGTCCAATACCAACACGTTCACATTGTCGCCGCTTGCCAGCACGTGGTCAAGTCCGCCGTAGCCGATGTCGTAAGCCCAGCCGTCGCCGCCGATAATCCACTGCGAACGTTTTACGAGCAAATGACTGAGCGTAACCAACTCCTTGCCGATGTTGCAGTCGGGGTGCGCTTTTTCATACTCTTGCAGCAAGGGAACAATCTGCGCGGCGAGTTCTACCGTTTTGGCAGAGTTGCTGCGGTTGGCTATCCATTCCTCAAACAGTGCTTTGGCATTGCCTGCAGCACCTGCGCTGATGGCTTCTTTCATCAAATAGGCAACGCGGTCGCGCATTCTTTCGCTGGCGGTGTTCATACCCAAACCAAATTCGGCATCGTCTTCAAACAGCGAGTTTGCCCACGCAGGTCCGCAGCCGCATTGGTTTGTAGTGTAGGGCGATGCGGGGAACGAGCCGCCGTAAATAGACGAACAACCTGTGGCGTTGGCAATCATCATTCGCTCGCCAAAAAGTTGCGTGATGGTTTTCACGTAAGGCGTTTCGCCGCAACCCGCGCAGGCACCCGAAAATTCAAACAAGGGCTGTGCAAATTGGCTGCTCTTGAGCGACTTCAATTTGTCTTCTACCGTATCTTTGTAACCCACTTGGCTGTGCAAATAGTCAAAGCGTGCCTGCTCTGCTACTTGTGTTTCCAAGGGTTTCATCACGAGCGCTTTGGTTTTGGCAGGACAAACTTCGGCGCAATTACTGCAACCCACGCAGTCCATTGGCGAAACTTGTATGCGGAATTTGTGCTCCTTGTATGCCGCCAAGCCTTGCACGGTCTTGGTTCCGGCGGGTGCTGCCGCAGCCTCTGCATCGGTGAGCAGGAAGGGACGAATGGCAGCGTGCGGACACACGTATGAGCACTGGTTGCACTGAATACAATTTTCGCTAATCCATTCGGGCACATTCACGGCGCTGCCGCGCTTCTCGTAAGCCGCGGTACCACAAGGAATGGTGCCGTCTTCATAGCCCACAAATGCGCTCACAGGCAGGTCGTCGCCAATCTGCGCATTCACAGGGTCAGCAATGTTTTTTACAAAGTCCGGTGCGGGACGGCTGGCAGTGTCGGGTGCAAAAACGGCGTTCAATTTTGCCCATTCGGCGGGGATTTCCACCTTCACGGCATCGCCGCCGCGGTCAACGGCAGCATAGTTTTTCTTGACCACATCCTCGCCTTTTTTGCCGTAACTTTTGTCAATAAATTTCTTCATTTGATGCACGGCTTCGTCGTAAGGAATAACGCCCGAAATTTTGAAAAATGCCGATTGCAAAATGGTGTTAGTCCTATTGCCCAAGGCAATTTCCTCCGCAATTTTGGTCGCGTTGATGATGTAAAAATTGACCTTCTTTTCTGCCAAAGTTTTTTTGATAAAATCGGGCAGGCGTTTTTTGGTATCCTCTGCATCCCAAAGCGAATTGAGCAAGAACGTACCGCCCTGTTTGATGCCGCGCAAAACATCATATTTGGTGAGGTACGAGGGCACGTGGCACGCCACAAAATCGGGCGTGTTCACCAAGTAGGGCGAGTTGATGGGCTTGTCGCCAAAACGCAAGTGCGAGCACGTGAAACCGCCGGATTTTTTGCTGTCGTAAGCAAAATATGCCTGACAATATTTGGGCGTGGTTTCGCCAATAATTTTGATGGTATTCTTGTTGGCACCAACGGTTCCATCGGAGCCGAGACCGTAAAATTTACCTTCAAATGTGCCTTTTTTATCCAAAACAACTTCTTCTCTTGCCGGCAACGAGTGAAAAGTTACGTCGTCCACAATGCCGATTGTGAAATGGTTTTTGGGTTCTTTTTGCAACAAATTTTCAAACACCGAAACAATGTGCGTAGGGGTAGTATCCTTGGATGCCAAGCCGTAGCGACCGCCAATAATCAACGGTTTTTTGGCGGCAGGAATATCCTTGCACGATGCAAATGCCTCTACAACGTCCAAGTACAGCGGCTCGCCGCCGGCACCGGGTTCTTTTGTTCTGTCCAAAACGCAGATGCGCTTTACGGTTTCGGGTATCACCGCACCAAAATGTTTTGCCGAGAATGGACGGTAGAGATGCACAAACACCGCGCCATATTTGCCGCCTTTGGCATTGAGGTAATCAATAGCCTCTTTTACCACATCGCACACCGAACCCATTGCCACAATAATTTGCTCGGCATCGGGCGCACCGTAGTAGTTGAAAGGCTTGTAGGTGCGTCCGGTGATTTTGCTGATTTCATCCATATAACCTGCAACCAAGTCGGGCACTGCATCGTAGAACTTATTGGTAGCCTCGCGTCCTTGAAAATATACATCGCTGTTTTGCGCTGTGCCGCGTGTTACGGGCGATGTGGGGCTTAGAGCGCGATGGCGAAATTCTGTCAATGCTTGTTGGTCAATGAGGTTGCGCAAATCTTCGCCGTCAATGGCTTCAATTTTTTGAATTTCGTGCGACGTGCGAAAGCCGTCAAAGAAACTGAGGAACGGCACGCGCCCTTTGAGGGCAGCCAGATGCGCCACTGCGCTCAAATCCATTACCTCCTGCACGCTGCCCGAAGCGAGCATCGCAAAACCCGTTTGGCGCGTTGCCATCACATCGCTGTGGTCGCCAAAAATGGAGAGGGCATTCATTGCCAACGCCCGCGCCGACACGTGAAACACGCACGGCAGCAACTCTCCCGCAATTTTGTACATATTGGGTATCATCAGCAACAATCCTTGTGATGCTGTGAAAGTGGTGGTGAGCGCACCCGCTTGCAACGAGCCGTGCACGGCGCCTGCAGCCCCCGCCTCGCTTTGCATTTCAACCACTTTTACGGTTTCGCCAAACAGATTTTTTTTGCCAAAAGCCGCCCATTCATCCACGTACTCTGCCATTGTGGACGAGGGCGTGATGGGATAAATTGCAGCCACTTCGCTAAACATATACGCAACGTGGGCTGCCGCATAGTTACCATCGCAGGTAACAAATTTTTTGTCTTGTGTCATAAAATAAAAAAATTAAATAATTACAATAGATTTACACTTTTAAGGCTGCAAAAGTACAAAAAAAATATCAAAACACGGCTATGTTTGGACAATAATTTTTGTTTTTATTTATAAATTTCCAAAAAAGCACCAAATGCCTGCCGAGCACGTCCGCTGTTCAATGAGTTGCGGGCTTCGTCAACGCAGGCTGATAATGGTTTGTCAAAGTTGAAGGTGGCAATGGCAGCCGCCGAATTGATGAGCACCACATCGCGCTGGGCAGGCGTAGCCTCATTTTTGAGCACGTTCATAAAAATTTTGGCAGCATCTTCCACTTTGTTGCCGCCCCACAAGTCTTGCTGTTGCAGGGTTGCAAAGCCCAAATCGTGCGGAGCGTAGGTGCGCTCGCCGCGGTTGGTAACAATTTTTGCCGTGCTGGTAAGCGAAATTTCGTCATAGCCGTCCAGCGAATGCACCAATGAATACTGCGTTCCAATTTTTTGATTGATAAGATTGTACAATCGCAGCATTTTTAAATTGTAAACGCCCAAACATTGATACTTTGGTTTTATGGGGCTAATCAAGGGTCCCAGCACATTAAAAAAAGTGCGCACACCCAAATTTTTGCGCACCACTGCCACATTTTTCATTGCCGCATTGCACAACGGAGCGTGCAAAAACGCAAAGCCAGCCTTGTCTAACGATTTTTTGGCAACCGCCACATCGGTCAAAAATTTTGCACCGTAGTATTCCAACACATTGGAGGCACCGCTCACTGAGGTGGCGCCGTAGTTGCCGTGCTTGGCAACTTTGTAGCCCGCGCCTGCCAACACAAAACAACTGCAAGTGGAAATGTTGAAAGTGTTTTTGCCATCGCCGCCCGTGCCCACAATGTCGATGGGGTTAAACTCCGACAAATCCAATTGGATAGCCATATCCAGCAAGGCATTGCGAAAGCCCACGAGTTCGTCCAATTCGATGCTGCGCATCAAATAGACGGTAACAAAAGCGGCAATTTGCGCTTCGTTGTATTTGCCGTTGCCAATGTTGGTCATCACTTGGGCAGCCTCCTGCTGCGTGAGTGCCTGATGTTCAAACAGTTTATTGAGAATTGTTTTCATTTTATTTTTTCAAAAAATTAGCCACTATTTGTTCGCCTGCCGGCGTGAGCACCGACTCGGGATGAAACTGCACGCCGTGTACATCGTAGCGCACGTGCGCCAATGCCATCACCATTCCGCTATCGTCCACCGCAGTGATTTTGAGGCAGTCCGGAAAATTTTGGCGGCTCACCACCCACGAGTGATAACGCCCCACCATTTGCGGCGAGGGCAATCCGTCAAATAAGTAATCGTCGTTTTCAAAATAAACCTTGGTGGCAACGCCGTGATAAACATTGGGCAAATTGAGCAGCGTGCCGCCAAATGCCTCGCCTATGGCTTGCTCGCCCAAACACACGCCCAGTATGCTTTTGCTGGAAGCGTAGGTTTTGATAACGTCCAACAAAATGCCTGCCTCTGAGGGCACACCGGGACCGGGCGACAAAATAATTTTATCAAACTGCGCTACCTCTTCAATGGCAATTTTGTCGTTACGATGCACCTCTACATCGCTGTATCCCAGCCGCCTCACAAGGTGCACAAGGTTGTAGGTAAATGAATCGTAGTTATCAATAATGAGCAAACGCATAAACAATTTACAATGGATAATGGATAATGGACAATGGATAATGAATAATGAATAATGAATAATTATGAGATATAAGTGATAAATCTAAATTTTTTGGTCGCTGGTCGCTGGTACTTGGTCGCTGGTACTTGGTCGCTGGTACTTGGTACTTGTCATCTGGTGCCAAAAAGATGCACATTGCCTTTGATGGTTTGTCGTATTCTTTTGCGATACCAATTTTCGCCTTCGGCTTTTACAATGTAAAAATAAACTCCATCGGGCGCGTAGGAATTGGTGCCTCTTATTTTGCCATCCCACTCAAAATTCAGGTCGTTGCTGCTGAACATCAATTGCCCATAACGGTTGAGCACACTCACTTCAAAGGCGGTAACAGAATGCACTGCATTGGGGTCTTTGATTTTGAAATACAAATTTTCGCCGGTGCTGCTGCGGGGCGACAAAACGGCAGTAAAATTATTTTTTTCTATCAAAAAATCTGCTATTTTGAGCAGCACCGTAAGGCTATCTTTGCATCCAAATTGGTTGGTTACCACCAACTTTATAGGATACTCGCCCGGCACATAATAATAATCATCTACCCGCTCCACCTCTTCGTCTTGGACGTAGGAAACATAAGCCCACTCTGGGCTGCGGGCGGGCGATGAGTCCACAAAATTGTTGCCGTAGAAACTCCATTCAAATGTAGATTCTGCACCTGCGTTCACCGAATTATTTTTGACCCTGAGCCACAACGGTGCATCGTAACTGTCGGCAAGTTCTTCTACAAACTGCTCCCACTCTACGATGCCGGAAGTGCCCTTTTTGCCTATTGCCAATTCCATTTTTGCAAAAACGGCGTGTGCTATTACCGTATCGCTGATTATTTGGGCTTTGTTGCCAAAATAATTTTCTAACTCCAACTTGTAGGTGGCGTCCCACAAGGGGCGGGGCACAGTGGTGTTCAACATCTTATCCCAGCCTTCATCTATTTTTATTCCATCGGCATCCTTGTGAATGTCGGTAGAGGGCGTCCATTTTACGCTGGGAATGTACAAGTCAGAAGGATGGTCCGGAAAATTCAATGACGACACGGTGGTATCTATCAAGTCGTAGTAGGTGTAACGAAAGTAGAGGTCGCGGCTGCAAATGCCTGTTTCGCTTACAAAAAACGTACCCTCCAAGTTGGGGTCGTCGCAACTATCGCTACCAAACGGATTGATTTGCACATCGCACAAGGCAAAACTATCAATGACCACCCACGCCCGCAGCGTGTCGGCAGGCTGCAGCGCAGTGCGCAAAGTGTAGCCTACAAAAGTGGTGTCATGACTTATGGTGTCGATGTTCGCAATATCGTACCCATAGCCCATTTGCGGCGGCTTCACTTGCGTGTTGATAGGCTGGTAGGCTTGCGGCAAAGTGCTGATGCTCACAAAGGTATCGCGTGCAATGGTGTCCACACGCACAATTTCCGTCAACACGCGATAGCAACCGTAGCCCAGCGTGTCGATAGTGCTGCTGTCTTGCAAAGCAAAAGTGTCGGCAAAAAATGGGAGATATTGTTGCCGCGGAAAGGCGCTTGTGTCCAACTGCTCCCAACTAAAAACAGCCAATTGACCATTAGGTTGCGCAGCAGTGAGCGCGCCTCGTTTGGGGGCAAAAAAAACAAATATATTATCTTGTTGGATTGTCTTGGTAATGTCGAGCGTAAAGTAATGTGTACTATCCGTAAAATCAGCGTCTTCGGCACTAATTTGCGCAAAAGAAACCTGCGTAGAAAGCAGTAGAATTACCAAAATTTTAAAAGCATTTACCATTTATCAATTACCATTAACCATTTACCATTTACCAATTCAACTCTCAATTCTCAACTCTCAATTCTCAACTATTGTTACACTTTTTCGCCATACGCCAAATCGCCTGCATCGCCCAGCCCAGGTACGATGTAGGATTTGGCAGTGAGTTCATCGTCCACAGCGCACACCCACAGCGTAACGTTGTGCTCGGGCGGCAGGTGCTTTTTGAGATACTCCACTCCATCGCGGCTGGCAATGACGCTCACAATGTGCGTGGCTTGCGGCACACCGCGCTCCAGCAGGGCATTGTAGGCAACCATCATAGATGAGCCTGTTGCCAACATAGGGTCGCACAGCACCACAGTTTTGCCCTCAATGGGCGGGCTCGAAATGTATCCAAAAGCGATGGTAAATTTGTTGTCTTTGCCCGATTTGCGATATGCCGAAACAAAACAATTTTCGGCGTGGTCAAATATGTTGAGCACCCCATTGTGCATAGGCAAAGCGGCACGCAAAATAGAAGCCACCACTATATCGTCCTGCCGCAGCATTTTTGACGGCGCAATGCCCAGCGGGGTGGTTACTTGCGTCTCGTTGTAGTGCAGCAATTTACTGATTTCGTAGGCTGCCAATTCGCCTATGCGCTCCAAATTTTTGCGAAACCTAAGCCGTTCCTTTTGTATTTCTACATCGCGAAGTTCGGCTACATAGTGGCTCACTATGGAATTTTGCCGACACAACAAGTTGATTTTCATACGCCAATAATTAACAATTTTTATTTCAACACAAACCCTATTTTTCCTGTTATATCTGCCGACGATGCGCCCACCAAAGCCTCAAATTTACCGGCAGTTGTTGCCCATTCTCCGGCGGTTTCATTGTAGTAACTCAGCGCGGTTTTGTCAATGGTAAATGACACGGTTTGCTCTTTGCCGGCTTTTAAAAACACTTTTTTGAAACCCTTTAATTCCTTTACAGGGCGAGGCAACGAAGGTGCTTTTTCGCTGATGTAAAGTTGCACAATTTCGGCGCCATCGCGGGTGCCGGTATTTTTGACCGACACCGTAAAAGTGATGTTATCGGTAGCGGCAAGGCTGGTTTTGTTGGCACTCAGTTTGCCATATTCAAAAGTGGTGTAACTCAAACCGTGCCCAAAAGCAAACAGAGGTTTCAAATTTTCTTTGTCGTGCCAACGATAGCCCACAAAAATATCTTCGTTGTAGGTTACGTTCACATGGTTGCCCGGATACTCGCCAAGGGCGTGTGCGCTGTTGTCGGCCAACTTTACAGGAAACGAAAAAGGCAATTTGCCCGAAGGATTGACATCGCCAAACAACACGGCTGCAATAGCATTGCCGGCTTCGGTGCCGCCGTACCAGGACTCCACAATGGCAGGCACTTGCTTTACCCAGGGCATTGCCACTGCGTTGCCGCTGATGATGACCACCGCAGTGTTGGGATTTGCTTTGACCAATTCTGCTATCAACACATCCTGCTCGTAAGGCAGGTCAAGGCTTTTGCGGTCGTTGCCTTCGCTGTCTTGCCGGTCGTTTTTGTTAAGCCCGCCCACAAAAATCACAACATCGGCACTCTTGGCAGCCGCCACAGCCTCGGCGCGCAAGGCTGCGGCATCAATGTTTTTCTTTTCGGGGTCTTTGGCATTTTTCACATCTTGTGCGCGCACGGCAGGCGACTCATAGCCTTGCACATAGGTAACTTGCGCAGCAGCACCCACCCGCGCTTGGATGCCCTCCAAAGGCAACACTTCGTATTTGGCTTTGAGCGAAGATGAGCCTCCGCCCACAGTCATTTTTTTATTGGCATTTTCGCCCACCACCAAAATCTTTTTTGTTTTTGATAAATCTAAGGGCAACAATTTTTTATTATTTTGCAAAAGCACAATCCCCTCTTCGGCAATTTTGCGCCCCGCCTGCGCGTGCTCGGGCGAGCCAAACGAGCCGTAAGGGCGCGCGGGCGACATATTGGTGCGAAACACCAATCGCAACACGCGGCGCACTTTGTCGTTGAGCACCTCCTCGTTGGCTGTGCCGGCTTGCAGTTGGGCAAGGTAGGCATCTGCCAAATAGTACATACTATAGGCACCGTTTTTGTTGGTTGTCATACCGTCTGTCCACGTGCCAAACTCCATATCTAAGCCGTTGGCAATGGCTTGCGCGGTGTTGTGCACGCCGCCCCAATCGGAAATTACCACGCCATCAAAACCCCAATCGTGCTTCAAAATTTTGTTGAGCAAAATTTGATTGTGGCAGCAGTGCTCGTTTTTGTATTGATTGTAGGCGCCCATAATTGCCCAGGCTTTGCCCTCTGTAACAGCGGCTTTGAAGGCAGGCAAATAAATTTCGTGCAACGCGCGGTCGCTCACAATCACGTTGATGTGCCCGCGGTCAATTTCTTGATTGTTGAGCGCATAGTGTTTCACGCAAGCCGCTACACCGTTGGCTTGCACGCCTTGCACGTAGGGCACCACCAGGGTCGAAGATAGATAAGGGTCTTCGCCCATATATTCAAAATTGCGGCCATTGAGAGGCGTGCGGTAGATGTTGACGCCGGGTCCTAACAGCACATTTTTGTTGCGATAGCGTGCCTCCTCGCCAATGCTTTTGCCGTAGAGGGCAGCCATATCGGTGTTCCACGAAGCAGCCAAGCAAGTCAATGCAGGAAAGGCAATGCAGGAATCGTTTGTCCAATCTGCGCCGTTCCATTCGTCCCACAGCACTTCCACACGGATGCCGTGCGGACCATCGGTTGTCCAATTTTCGGGAATGCCCAAACGCGGCACACCGGGCGAACTAAACTTAGATTGCGCGTGCAACATATTCACTTTTTCGCGGAGCGTCATACGCTGCAAAGCATCCTCCACGCGCGCTTCAATAGCAGCGGCGTTGTTGAGATAAGTGGGCAGCGACTGTGCCGTAGCAGGCATTGCGCTTGCCAACGCAAGGGCGCACACGCCGGCTTTCAAAGAAACAATTATTTTTTTCATATCAAAATAGTGATGGGTTAAACAAAAAAACGACTTGAGTTTAATGATTTTTTTTGGCAAATAAAAATTGAAAGAGCATCATCAAAACAGCGCTGGCAATGGAACTTAGCAAAATGCGCAAAAGTGTAAAATACCATTCATTAAAAGAAAATACTTCTAAAAAGAATTGCAAAAAGTGAAACAAAAAAGAGAGCAGTATGACGTAGTAAAAAAAGTATCGGATGCCCATTGTGTAGATGGATGGCGATGTTTTTTTTTCTTTCCACTCGCCCGAAATGAACAAGGGCAACAAAAAGGGGCGCAAATAGCCTACCAACACACCGGCGGCAGCGTTGACGCCCAATGTAGAAAAAAACGAATCGACCACTATCCCCATCGCAAAAGAAACCAACAACAAACTCAAACGCGAAGTTTGCAAGGGCATTATGAGGATATAGAAAAACCAAATGCTGGGCACCACCAATGTGCCCATAGCACCTCGCAATTGCAGCCCATTGACCACAAAAATCTGCACAAGCACCAATAGTACAGCCCAAAAAAATTGTCTCAAAAAACCTTTCATCCCAAACGTTCTATCAATATAAATTAATAATCTTCAATATATCTCTGCTCTGTTTGCAGGTTGTTGTGAATCACCTCCACATACTGCAACTTTTTGAAATCAATAGCCAAACGCACGCGAATGCTCAAAAAACTTCCCTTTTGCACGTTATACGACATGACCGTACCAATGAGCAAACTCTCCGGAAACAGTGCCGAATAGCCGGTTGTTTCCACCGTGTCGCCCACCATTACCAATGCGTGTTGCGGCACTTCGTTGAGCACCATCTCGCGATAGTCAATGCCATCCCACATGAGCGAACCAATGTAGCCATTGCGTTTGAGACGTGCGCTGATTTTAAAATCGAGGTTGAGCAACGACATTACCGAGGCAAAATGCGGCGAGGTGTTGACCACAATGCCCACTATTGAATTGCCCGCAACCACGCCCATATCAGAGTGCACGCCCTGCAATTCCCCCGCATCAATGGACATAAAATTGTACTGTTTGTTGGTCGAAAGTTGAGCAATTTTGGCCGGATGATGAGTGTACCGTTTGCCCATATAACTCGTCGAAAACGTGCTGCGAGCAGTATCTTGTTGCTTGTAATAATCCAATTGATTGCGCAAATCGGCATTTTCGTTAGCCAAGTATTCGTTACTTTGTTTGAGCGAAAAATAAGCGATAGCCTTCTCTGCGCCTGTAAAATAGGCGTTCTGCATAGTTTGCAGAGCATTGTACACCTGCGTTTGCGGATAAAAAGAATGGTTGACAATAAAAACAAAAGCAAGACCTTCCAATATCAAAAATAAAAAAAGGCCGCGAAAACGTACTAACAAATTAAAGAGATTGTTCATTGCTTTTTTTCTTCTCCATTAGTTATCGCATCAAGAATGGGAAGTTGTGAATGTTTTTGAGCGCAATGCCTGCACCTCTTGCCACTGCGTGCAAAGGGTCTTCCACCACGTGAAAGGGAATGTTGATTTTTTCGGACAAACGTTTGTCTAATCCACGTAGCAAGGCACCGCCGCCCGACAAATTGACTCCCTTTTGCACAATATCAGCATATAATTCGGGAGGCGTTTGTTCCAACACGCCCAACACGCCGGCTTCAATTTTGGCAATAGAACGCTCCAAACTGTAAGCCACTTCTTGGTACGAAACAGGCACTTCAACAGGCAAAGCCGTCATCAAGTTGGGACCGCGCACGGTGTAGTCTTTGGGCGGGTTTGCCAATTCGGCAACGGCACTGCCCACGTTAATTTTTATATCTTCGGCAGTGCGCTCGCCTATCTTAATGTTGTGCTGATGGCGCATATAGGTTTGTATATCGTTGGTGAACACGTCGCCTGCCACGCGAATACTTTTGTTGCAAACGATGCCGCCCAGCGCAATCACTGCAATTTCGGCAGTGCCGCCGCCGATGTCCACCACCATATTGCCTTCGGGTGCCTCCACGTCAATGCCGGTGCCCAATGCCGCCGCCATGGGTTCGTAAATCAAATAAACATCTTGCCCGCCGGCGTGCTCCGAAGAGTCGCGCACGGCACGAATTTCGACCTCGGTGCTGCCCGAAGGAATGGCAACCACAATGCGCAACGAAGGGCGAAACAAGCGATTGCCCGTAGGTATTTTTTGTATCATCCCCCGAATCATTTGTTCGGCGGCGTTAAAGTCGGCAATCACACCGTCGCGCAGCGGGCGAATGGTTTTGATGCTATCGTGGGTTTTGCCGTGCATTTGCCGTGCCGTTTCGCCCACAGCAATGAGTTTGCCTGTGTTTTGGTCAATAGCCACAATGGATGGCTCGTCCACCACAATGCGGTCTTCGTGGATGATGACAGTGTTGGCAGTACCCAAATCTATTGCCAATTCTTGAGTGAAAAATGAGAAAAATTTCATTGACGAATGAATTTTAATGTTAAAACTAAGAGGCAAAGATAAGTATTTTTTATTGTTTACAAACAATTTTATTTATTTATTGCAAAAGAAAGTGCTACAAATGCAGATTTTTTGTAATTTCGCGGGCTATAATTTTTTATCTAATCTATCAATTGGACATTATGAACACCCCCGAAACCACCTCTACGAGCGAAATTTCGCTCAATTTTTTGGAGGAAATTATTGAAAGCGATTTGGCGAGCGGCAAGCACCAAAGTGTGATGACCCGATTTCCGCCGGAACCCAACGGCTACCTGCATATTGGGCACGCCAAAAGCATTTGCCTCAACTTTGGTTTAGCCAAAAAATACGGCGGCAAAACCAACCTCCGCTTTGACGACACCAACCCCACCAAAGAAGACGTGGAATACGTTGATTCCATTAAGGAAGACGTGCGTTGGTTGGGTTTTGAGTGGGCACAAGAATTATATGCCTCCGACTATTTTGGGCAACTCTACCAATGGGCATTGCAGTTGATACAGCAAGGCTTGGCGTATGTGGACGACGAAAGCCAAGAAGAAATTCGTTTGCATCGCGGCACGGTTACAACGGCGGGGACCGAAAGCCCCTATCGCACGCGCAGCGTGGACGAAAACCTGCAATTGTTCACGCAAATGCACGACGGAAAATTTGCCGACGGCGCCAAAGTGCTGCGTGCCAAAATCGATATGGCGCATCCCAATATGTTGCTGCGCGACCCCATCCTGTACCGCATTTTGCACACCGAGCACCACCGCACAGGCAAGCAATGGTGCATCTATCCTATGTACGACTACGCTCACGGGCAATGCGATTCTATCGAAAACATTACCCATTCCATTTGCACCTTGGAGTTTGATGTCCACCGCCCGCTCTACGACTGGTTTATAGAGAAGTTGGGTATTTTTGCTTCGCACCAATATGAGTTTGCCCGACTGAGCCTCACCTACACGCTGATGAGCAAACGCAAACTTTTGGAATTGGTCAAAGGCAATTATGTGAACGGCTGGGACGACCCGCGAATGCCCACCATTTGCGGCATCCGGCGGCGCGGCTACACGCCGGAAAGCATCCGCACATTTGCCGAAAAAGTAGGCGTAGCCAAGCGCGACAACGTGATAGACCTTTCGCTATTGGAATGGTGCGTGCGCGAAGACCTCAACAAACGCGCGCTGCGCCGTATGGCAGTGCTCAATCCTGTGAAATTGGTCATTACCAATTATCCTGCCCAAAAAACGGAAGAAATTGTTGCAGGCAACAATCCCGAAGACCCCAACGCAGGCAGGCGCCCGCTCACATTCAGCCGCGAACTCTACATTGAACGCGATGATTTTATGGAAATTCCGCCCAAAAAGTTTTTCCGCCTTGCCCCCGGCAGCGAGGTGCGCCTCAAATACATTGGCTACATTGTCAAGTGCCAAGAGGTGGTGAAAGATGCAGCGGGCAACATCACCGAATTGCGCTGCACCTACGACCCCGACACGCGCAGCGGCGGCAGCAGCACGCGCAGCGTAAAGGGCACCATTCATTGGCTCTCGGCGGCGCACTGCCGGCAAGTTGAGGTACGTTTGTTTGACCGCCTTTTTACCGAGCCTTTTATGGACGCCATCCCCGAAGGAAAGGACTACAAAGATTATCTCAACCCCAATTCGTTGCAAACGCTCACAGCCTTTGTAGAGCCTGCATTGGCGGCAATGAAAGCGGGCGATTTTCCGGTGCAATTTGAACGCTTGGGCTACTTTGTGCCCGACCTCGACAGCAGCCCGCAAAAGCCCATATTCAATAGAACTACGACCCTCAAAGATACCTGGGCAAAAATCAATACCAAGTGAACCGAGCCGATATACAATTTGTGCAATCCTTGCGGTTAAAGAAGAACAGAGATGAGAGCCGTCTTTTTATCGCCGAAGGAAAAAAGTTAGTGGACGACCTGCTGCACTCGCTCAAGCCTTACCATATCTATGGTACCGAAGATTGCGATGCCCCTGTTTTTTCGCTTGTGAGCCAAGCGGAAATGAAAAAGATGAGCGGATTTGCAACGCCATCCACAGTTTTGGGCGTTTTTTATCAACCCGCAGGCAACCTCCATCTTGATTTTACACAGACCTGGTGCGTGGCATTGGACGGCGTGCAAGACCCCGGTAACGTAGGCACCATCATACGTTTGTGCGATTGGTTTGGCATCGACACCCTACTTTGCTCGCCCACCACCGCCGACGGATATGCTCCCAAAGTGGTGCAGGCAACGATGGGTGCTATTGCTCGTATAAGATTGATTTACAGTAATTTAGCAACATTATTACCCACCTTGAACACCCCAATTTTTGGCACTTTTTTGGAAGGCAAAAACATCTACCAAACGCCATTACCGCAAAGCGGCATCATTGTGCTGGGCAGCGAGGGGCAAGGCATTTCAAAGGAAGTAGCGGCTGTGGTACAGCAAAAATTGTACATACCATCCTTTGCCAAAGGCAAACGGTCGGAGTCGCTCAACGTAGCCATGGCAACGGCTGTGGTGTGTTCCGAAATTTGCAGAGGGGGGGTGGTGTAGATTGATTTTCAAACAGCCTTATCATGTCAAATATATCAAATATCGGCAGAAATACAAATTTTTATGCAAATATAAAAATGTAATTTTATGATTTGCTATGTTTGCGCTATGTTTGTCAGGCAAAAGAAAAATAAGAGTGGCACGGTCAGTGTTCAGGTAATTTCAAAATCAGGCGGGCTGTCGGTTGTGCGCGTAGCGTTCAGTCAAGATGCCCACTACTTGCCCATTAGTTTGGCAATATATTTGCCCACAATATCAAATTCCAAATTGACTACTGTGTCTTTTTTGATGGCGTGAAAATTGGTGTGCTCGTAGGTGTAGGGGATAATAGCCACCTGAAAACTTCCGCGTTGCGAATTGACCACCGTGAGGCTCACGCCGTTGACTGCAATAGAGCCTTTTTCCACTGTGATATTGCCCCGCGAAGCATCGTAGGCAAAGGTAAAATACCAACTGCCGCCGGCTTCTGCCACCTCGGTGCACACTGCCGTTTGGTCGGTGTGCCCCTGCACCAAATGTCCGTCCAATAGGCTGTCCAAGCGCATACTGCGCTCCACGTTTACCTCGTCGCCCACTTGCAGCAGTCCCAAATTGGATTTTTGCAAAGTTTCTTGCACGGCGGTAAGCGTGTATTGCGTTGCGTTGCAACGAGTTACTGTGAGGCACACGCCGTTGTGCGCCACGCTTTGGTCAATCCGCAAATCCTTTGCAAATGCGCATTCCAGCGTGATGTGCAGATTTTCTTTTTCTTTTTCCAACGCTGCCACTCGTGCGGTGGCTTCTACAATTCCCGAAAACATAAATAATAATTTATAATTCATAATCCATAATTCATAATTTATTGATTTGCAATTCGTTGTGAATTATAGGATATATACAAAGACGTACCTACGAAGGTAGTATTTTTTTATTCAATTGTTGTTTTATTTTAGTAAAAATTTGCTAACTTTGCTACTTTGCTATTGCAGATTGTTGCAATAGTCAATAATGTACTGGTTATTAACGAGTTGAAATTTTTGAATAACAATATGAAAAAAGAACCTTTGGAAGACAAAAAAGAATCTTTGGCACAAGAAAATGATTGCCAATGCGGTGAGAATTGTTGTTGCCACGACAATGAAAATGCCGATTGTGATTGCGACTGCAACGAAAACAGCGACTGCCACAAAGAGCCATGCGATTGCCATAAAGAAGCACCCGCAGAGCAGCCTGCCGCGCAAGAGTTGAGCGCCGACCAAAAACTATTGCAATTGCAAGACCAGCATTTGCGCTTGATAGCCGAGTTTGACAATTACCGCAAACGCAGTGCCCGCGAGCGTTTGGAAATGATAACCTTAGCCGGCGAAGACACCATCAAAGGCTTGCTGCCCATTGTGGACGATTTTGAACGCGCCCTTCAGGCTGCCCAAACCAACACCGATTTTACCGTTCTCAAAGATGGTGTTCAATTGATTTACAACAAATTGATGGACTACCTTAAGTCAAAAGGAGTGCAAGTGATTGACCCCGCCAACACCGAATTTCACACCGATTGGCACAATGCGGTAACCAAATTCCCAGCCGCCACGCCCGAGCAAAAAGGCAAAATTATTGACACCGTGCAAAAAGGCTACACGCTCAACGACAAAGTTATTCGCTTTGCCAACGTGGTAGTGGGCGAATAATTTTTTGTGAACAAAAAAACTGAAATTTGAAACCTGCAACCTCTTTACCCTTGCGGCAATTGTTTTTGCAACATCTTGCACAAACTTCGCCAAGCCCCATTAGCATTGAGATAGAGCGGGCAGAGGGCATCTATTTGTATGCGCCCGATGGCACGCGCTACACCGACCTCATTGCCGGAGTTTCCGTGAGTGCCTTGGGGCACGGACATCCGCGCGTGGTGGAGGCAGTGCAGCGGCAAGCCGCACGGTATATGCACTTGATGGTGTACGGCGAATATGTGCAATCGCCACAAGTGTTGCTGGCACAGCGTTTGACGGCATTGCTACCTTCTTCATTGTCCAACGTTTACTTTGTCAATTCGGGCAGCGAAGCCAACGAGGGTGCCATCAAATTAGCCAAGCGGCACACCGGACGCAGCGAAGTTATTGCCTTTGGCAGTGCCTATCACGGCAGCACACAAGGCGTTTTGAGCCTGATGGATGACGAGGATTACAAGCGTAATTTTCGCCCTTTACTTCCCGATATTCAACATCTTGCATTCAACAGCATTGCCCATTTGGAGCGGATTACCGCCCGCACGGCTTGCGTGGTGGCAGAACCTATACAGGCAGAGGCAGGTGTGATAGTGCCGCAAAATAATTTTTTGCAAGCCTTGCAAAAACGCTGCAAGCAAGTGGGTGCCTTGCTCATTTTGGACGAAGTGCAAACCGGAATGGGGCGCACCGGCACGTTTTTTGCGTTTGAAAAATACGGCATTGTACCCGACATTCTCACATTGGCAAAGGCATTGGGAGGCGGAATGCCGCTGGGTGCTTTTGTTGCCTCGCAGGCAATAATGAACAGCCTTTTGCACAATCCTACGCTGGGGCACATCACTACTTTTGGCGGGCATCCGGTGTCGTGCGCTGCTGCTTTGGCTGCCATACAATCGTTGATAGATGAGGGTTGGATAAGCCAAGTGGAACAAAAATCGCAACGCATCAAACAGCGCATTGCTGCTCACGCAAAAGTAAAAGCGGTGCGCGGCGAGGGGCTGCTGCTGGCAGTAGATATGGGCAGCGCAGAACGCTGTCAAACCGCAATGCAACAACTCCTGCGTGCAGGCATTGTGGTGGATACTTTTTTGTTTTGCCCCACCGCCTTTCGCATAGCCCCACCCCTCATCATCACCTCCGCGCAAATTGACGAAGTCTGCGATATTATTGGCGCAGTGATGGATGAATTGTGATGATGATGTTACACTTTTTTGCCTACACCACTTTTTTAATTTCATTCAGTTTGTTCAATGCCTCAATGGGCGTGAGGCTGTTGATGTCTAAGCCTCGTAGTTGGTCGCGAATTTGTTGCAAAACAGGGTCGTCCAATTGGAAAAACGACAGTTGCACCGGCTTTTTGCTGCTTTCTATTTTTTTGACAACATTTTTGGGCAGCGGTTTTTGTTCCAAATCGTGCAATATCTCATTGGCGCGCTCCACAACATTCTTGGGCATTCCAGCCATTTGCGCCACGTGAATGCCAAAACTATGCGCACTGCCTCCGCGCACCAATTTTCGCAAAAATATCACTTTGTTGTCCACCTCTTTGATGGCGATGTTAAAGTTTTTTACTCGCTCAAAATCCGTGCTTTCCAACTCGTTGAGTTCGTGATAATGCGTGGCAAAAATAGTTTTTGCTTTGGCTGTGGGGTGGTTGTGAATGTACTCTACCATAGAGCGGGCAATGGAAATTCCATCGTAGGTGCTGGTGCCGCGCCCAATTTCGTCCAACAAAATAAGACTGTCGTTTGACAAATTGTTGAGGATGCTGGCGGCTTCTTGCATCTCTACCATAAAGGTGGATTCGCCTTGCGAAATGTTGTCGGAGGCACCCACGCGGGTAAAAATTTTGTCCACAATGCTAATGCCGGCTTGCTGTGCAGGCACGTAGCAACCAATTTGCGCCATCAGCACAATCAGGGCGGTTTGCCGCAACAATGCCGATTTGCCCGACATATTGGGACCTGTAAGAATAATAATTTGCTGCTCTTTGGGGTCAAGATAAACATCGTTGGCAACGTATTGCTCGCCCAGCGGAAGCAGTTGCTCTATCACAGGATGCCGTCCCTGCTGGATGTCGATGCAGCCGCTGTGGTTGAGTTGCGGACGCACATAGTTGCGCTCTTTGGATATTTGCGCAAAACACAGCAGGCAATCCAATTGCGCTACGAGTGCGGCGTTGTGCTGCACAGGCGAGATGTACTCTAACAATGCGCTTACTAAGTTGGCAAAAATTTGTTGCTCCAATGCCAAAATTTTTTCGTCGGCACCCAATATCTTTTCTTCGTAAACCTTGAGTTCTTCGGTAATGTAGCGTTCTGCTCCTGTGAGTGTTTGCTTGCGAATCCATTCGGGCGGCACTTTGTCTTTGTGGGTATTGCGCACCTCTATGTAGTAGCCAAAAACGTTGTTGTAACTGATTTTGAGCGATGATATGCCGGTGCGAACAATCTCTTTTTGTTGCAATTGCAAAAGGTAATCTTTGCTGTTTTGTTGCATCGAGCGCAACTCGTCCAATGTAGCATCCACGCCATCTCGCACCACTATTCCTTTGCCCACTTGGGTGGCTGGGTCGGGTGCAATTTGTTGCTCTATGCGTTTGCAAATGGTTTCGCAAACGTTGAGTTGCTCGGCAATGCGCAAAAAATTTTGTTCTTGGGCATTGCTGCACAATTGTTTTATTTGCTCCACCAAGCGCAAGGCACGTGCCAATTGCACCACTTCGCGCGGGTTGATGCGTCCCACCGAAGCCTTGCCAATCAAGCGTTCCAAGTCGCCCACTTCGCGAATAGCAGCGGCTGTTTTTTGCAGCAATTCGTCGTCTTCCAACAACACTGCCACCATATCCAACCTCGCATTGATGGCAGATATATCTTTCAATGGCAGCGAAATCCACCGCCGCAGCAAACGCCCGCCCATAGGCGACAGCGTTTGGTCGATGCACGTCAAAAACGTGCGTGCATCTTCGTTGGCAGAATAAAATAATTCTAAATTGCGCGTTGTAAATTTATCCAACCACACGTATCTGTCCTCGTCCAAACGTGCAATGCCTGCAATGTGTTTGATATGATTGTGCTGCGTGAGTTCGAGATAAAAAATGATGGCGCCCGCTGCCACTATGCCGTTGGCAAGGTCTTGAATGCCAAAGCCTTTGAGCGATGGCACCTGAAAATGTTGCAACAATTTGTCGAGAGCGGCTTGCGGTGCAAATGCCCAATCGTCCATTTTGGAAGTGAAGTATTTTACACCAAATTTTTCGACAAAAATATCACTTTTGCTTTTTTGAAAAAGCACTTCTTTGGGCGCAAAATTGGTAAGCAATTTGTCCACATAATCAAAATTTCCTTCGGCAACATAAAATTCGCCTGTCGAAACATCCAAAAACGCAACGCCCGCCTGCGTTTGATTGATTTGCACAGCAGCCAA
Source organism: Bacteroidia bacterium (assembly GCA_025996715.1). Taxonomy (GTDB): domain Bacteria; phylum Bacteroidota; class Bacteroidia; order Bacteroidales; family UBA932; genus BNTQ01. The sequence goes on from BNTQ01000014.1 coordinate 30,776, forward strand.
AAAATTGTTTTCTTTGTGCTCCAACACATTAGAATGGGTGGTTACGCCGGGGGTTACCAACTCTGTAACGCCGCGGTGCACAATGTTTCCGGATTTTACCAATTTGGGGTCTTCCAATTGGTCGCAAATGGCAACGCGCTGTCCGGCACGCACCAATTTGGGCAAATAGGTATCAACGGCGTGATGTGGAAAACCTGCCAATTCCACAAAAGCCGCACCGCCATTGGCACGGCGAGTGAGCGTGATGCCCAAAATGCCGGATGCTTTAATAGCATCTTCGCCAAAAGTTTCATAAAAATCGCCCACACGAAACAGCAACAAAGCATCGGGGTACTTGGCTTTGAAGTCATAGTACTGCTTCATCATTTTGGTCTCGGCATATTTTTTTACAGGTTCAGACACGGTGTATGGTTTTTTTTGGAAAGCAAAAGTACTTTAAATTTTTCATTTTACCAACACAACCTATCCGCGGTTAATCCTTTTTTAGGTGCTATATTTTTCAAGTTCCGTAGCGTAGAGACGTGGCGCGCCGCGTCTCTACCAACCAACATTTTGCGAAATTGTCCGTTCAAACTTCTACTGCAAGCAAGTCATTAGCAAGTTTGTGCAAACCCATTGAAATTTTTTGCCGTTGTGCCGGACGTGGATGCCGCTGTCCCGCCGCATAGTGCCATAGTTGCCGTTGGTTAATGCCTGTAATGCGGCTCAACGCAGCCTTTGTAAACACATCGCTGTACGAATTGAGCAAAGCCTCCGGCGTCAATTTATACGACAATTCGTAATTCCCCTTGAATACATCCGGAATAGGGTCGCCATCAGCAAGGCTACCCTTTACGTGAAATGCTATTGCTTCTGTAATATTTTTTTTCATTTCGTCCAATGTGCGACCTGTACTCACACAGCCTTGCAATAAGGGAGCGTACGCGCAATAATTATTACCGGTATAACTGATTTCTACTATTACTTTTTCCATTTTATTGGTGTTTAAGTTCTTTTTTTACTTTATTCATATCAATAGCCGCTTGCCTAAAAATAGACCCAACCAAAGGATGGTCTAACATTTCATTCATGCCGTGCATGGGTACAGTTACTTTTCCTTTTTTTGTGGGATGTTTATATTGAGCGTGGCTGCCCTCTTGGTTGCAGAGCACCCATCCGTCATCACTTAGAATGTCAATTATTTTCTTTGTTTTTAACCTCATCGCTATACAATTGAACACACAAAGATAGTAAAACAACGTATCATTTGTAAATTTAATTCGCTTTTTTTTGCACGCTGTGATAAATTTTGATGGGGTTGCCAAAAATTTTGGTAAAGCCTTTTACGTCATCGGCAGTCCACGCGCGGTTCACTTCGCCGTATTCGCCAAAGCCTGAGTTCATTAGGTCGTAGGGGCTTTCAACGCCCACCAAAGTGTACGATTGCGGGCGCAAATCAATGTGCACCGTGCCGCTCACGTTGGCTTGCGAAGTCTGCAAAAACTCTTCGATGTTGCGCATCACGGGGTCAAGATATTGCGCCTCGTGCAGGAACATTCCGTACCACGTGCCCAACTGCTCTTTCCAGTACTGCTGCCATTTGGTGAGCGTGTGTTTTTCGAGCATTTTGTGCGCGTTGATAATGAGCAACGGCGCCGCTGCCTCAAAGCCCACGCGCCCTTTGATGCCAATGATGGTGTCGCCAATGTGCATATCGCGCCCAATGCCGTAAGCACCGCCTATGGCTTCAATGGCGTTGATGGCAGCCACTTTGTCGGCATATTTTGTGCCATTCACAGATGCTAATTCACCTTGCTCAAACTCAATGCTGATGCGCTCTCCCTGCGTTTTGCGAACCTGACTTGGATAGGCTGCGCTGGGCAGTGTTTGATTGGATTTTAGGGTTTCTTTGCCGCCAATGCTCGTTCCCCACAGCCCTTTGTTGATGCTGTATTCCATCTTTTTGAAGTCGGCTTCGTAATTATTTTTTTTCAAATAATCAATCTCATATTCTCGCGTCAAAACCATATCCCGCGTGGGTGTGAGCACTTCTATTTCGGGTGCCAGCACGTCAAAAGTGAGGTCAAAACGCACTTGGTCGTTGCCCGCGCCGGTGCTGCCGTGCGCCACACAATCCACGCCTATTTTTTTGGCACATTCGATAATGGCAATCGCCTGAAAAATGCGCTCCGAACTCACCGATATAGGATAGGTGCCGTTGCGCAGCACGTTGCCAAAAATCATATACTTCACGCTCTTTTGATAATACTCTTGCGTGATGTCGAGTGTGATGTGTTTTTTGGCGCCCAAGCGTTGCGATTTTTCCTCAATCGTTTTGAGTTCGTCGGCAGAGAAACCTCCTGTGTTGGCAACGGCGGTATAGACCTCGTAGCCTTCGTTGGCTAAATACTTTACACAAAACGAGGTATCAAGTCCCCCGCTAAATGCTACTAAAACTTTTTTCATTTTATTTTAATTCGTTAGTATCTAATGATTGGAGCATTTCGGTCATAATCTGCGTCATTTTCTTTTCGGCTTTGGCGCCCTGCGCTTGCACTTCCTCGTGGCTCACGGTGCACACTTGTCCGTCCACACCCAAGTCGGTAATGATGGACATGGCAAACACAGGAATGCTCATGTGCCTTGCCACTATTACCTCCGGCACAGTGCTCATACCCACCGCATCGCCGCCAATGGCGTGAAAATAATGATATTCGCGCGGCGTTTCAAAAGTGGGACCGGTGGTGCCCACGTAGCAACCTTTTTGCAATGGAATGCCCAATTTTTTTCCAACACTCTCGCCCAAAGCAATCAATTTTTTGCTGTAGGGTTCGCTCATATCCGGAAAGCGGGGTCCCAATTCTTCAATGTTTTTGCCAATCAGCGGATTGGGCAAGCAGTTGATGTGGTCGTTGATAATCATCAGGTCGCCCACCGCAAAGTTGGGGTTCATTCCGCCGCTGGCGTTGGATACAAAGAGGCATTGGATGCCCAAAAATTTCATCACCCGCACCGGAAACGTTACCTGCTGCATATTGTAGCCCTCGTAAAAATGGAAACGCCCTTGCATTGCCACCACTTTTTTGCCGCCCAGCGTGCCAAAAATAAGTTTGCCGCTGTGCCCCTCCACTGTGGATAGCGGAAAGTGAGGAATATCCTTGTATTCCAACACTTGCGGTGATTCGATACTCTGCACCAAACCGCCCAATCCGGTGCCCAAAATGATGCCCACTTCGGGGGCAATGCTCACTTTTGACTTAACAAAAGAGGCTGATTCCTTTATTTGTTTTAACATAATGTAAAATGTTTTGAGTAAAAATAGATGATTCTTCCTTTAAAAATTTTATTCCAATGGGTTGATATACAATGCGCTGTATATATTCCGGTTCCAACTTGCAATGGAGCAAACGCATGGCATCTTTTTCGGTGGTAACAAGTTGCGCTTGCGGATATTTTTGCAAGATGTGCCGTATTTTGGCACAAGCAAGTTTGCCAAAATGTTGATGGTCGGCAAAAGTGAGGGTGCGTTGCACCGTGCAAGTGCGTTGCAAATATCCGTAAAACGCCTGCGGGTGCGCAATGCCCGCCAATGCTACCACTTGCGTATCCTTGCCCAGCACTACCTCGTTGCCTGTGGTCAATTGCACAGGAGGCAAGTATTGGTAGGTGCTGCAAAATTGTTGTTGGTAGGGCAGCAACTTTAGATTTTTTTTCAATACTTTAAAATCAATGGGCTGCAATCCATTGGGGCATTGGGTGGCAACCACAATATCTGCGTGGTGCCGCCGCCACGGCAAATCGCGCAAACGCCCTATGGGCAACAGCGCGTCCTGCGTCATCAATCGGCGATAGGGAGTTAGCAACACCGCCAGCCCTGCATTCACTTTGCGATGCTGAAAGGCATCATCCAAAAGGGCTGCTTGTATTGTGGGATGCTCTCGCTTGACCCGCGCAATGCCTGCCGCTCTGTTTGTGCACACTGCCACAATGGCTTGCGGCATGCGTCGTTTGATGAGCAATGCCTCGTCGCCCACCTGTGCAGCCGTGGACGAATTTTCTACATATAAAAAACCTTTGCTTTTTCGCTTGTATCCTCGCAGCAGCACGGCAAAAGAGATATTATTTTTTTGTAAAATATCGGCAATCAACAAGGTGTGGGGCGTTTTGCCGGTGCCGCCCACCGCCAAATTGCCCACGCCAATAACAGGAAAATCAAAAGTGTGAACGCGCAAAATTTTTAGATTGTACAAAATATGGCGCACACTCAACACCATCCAAAACACAGCAGCAACGGGTGTTCCAACGATATATTTAAAAAAAAGAAGCAAAATAATTGTTAGTTTAACTCGTGAATGACCAATCCGCTGCGGAGTTTAGGCTCAAACCAAGTGGTTTTGGGCGGCATAATGTTGCCGCTGTCGGCAATGTTGATAAGTTGCTGCATCGACACAGGGTACAAGGCAAATGCCGCTGCCATTTCGCCGCTGTCCACCCGCTTTTTGAGTTCGCCCAAGCCTCTGATACCTCCCACAAAATCAATGCGTTGGTCGGTGCGCAGGTCTTTGATGTTCAACAAATTATCTAAAACCAATTGGCTCAAAATAGTAACGTCCAAGCCGCCAATGGGGTCGGCATCGTTGTAGGTGTTTGGCTTGGCGGTGAGCGAATACCACTGCTCGTCCAAGTACATACTAAAATTGTGCAACTCGCAGGGAGTGTACGACAAGGCGCCTTTATTTTCTACATAAAACGATTTTTTGAGTTCTTCCACAAACGCTTGCGGAGTCCATCCGTTGAGGTCTTTCACAACACGATTGTAGTCCATTATTTTGAGTTGCGTGTCGGAAAAAATAACTGCCAAAAAGTAGTTGTACTCTTCGTTGCCGGTGTGCTGCGGGTTGTGTTTGCGCTTTTCGTTACCCACTCGTGCCGCCGCCGCTGTGCGATGGTGTCCGTCGGCTACATACAGGGCAGGCACGTTAGCAAAAATTTGCGTGATTTTTTGATTCACAGCAGCATCTTTGATGACCCAAAAAGTGTGCCCAAAACCATCGGCGGCAGTGAATTTATATTCCGGCGGCGTTGCCACCGCTTTTGCAACAATGGCATCCATTGCGGGCACAGCCGAGTAGGCAAAAAACACCGGCTCAATGTTGGCATTTTGCAACAGCACGTGCTGCATACGGTCGTCTTCCTTTGCCTTGCGCGTGAGTTCGTGTTTTTTGATTTTGCCGTTCAGGTAATCCTCACAATGACAGCAAGCCACTAAGCCATACTGGGTGCGGCTTTTGTAGGTTTGCGCATACACATAATAGTATTCGGCTGGGTCTTGCACCAACCATCCTTTTTGTTTCCACAACTGATAATTTGCCACTGCCTTTGCATACACGGCATCGCTGTGTTCGTCGGCAATGGGCGTAAAATCTATTTCGGGTTTGGTGATATGCAGCAACGATTTTTCGCCCGCTTCTTGTTGTGCTTCTTGCGAATTGAGTACATCATAAGGGCGTGCAGCCACCTCTTCCACAAGTTCTTGGGGCGGACGCACACCCGCAAAAGGCTTTATTTTCATAATTTTATGAATTAGAAGTAAACTACTGATTCAGGGCATCACTCTTGGCTTTGAACTCCTCGTAACCCTTCATCATTTCGGGCTGCTCGTCGCTAAAACGATAGTAAATGTTTTTGATGTTATCAATGGTAAATTTTTCTTTGGGGTCAACTTCGTGTGCTTTCAAAAATATCTCTAATGATTTTTTATATTGCTCGTTTGCCAAATTCTGCAACTCTTTGATTTTTGGGTCTTTCCAGTTTTTAATTTTGGTGCTTTCGGTAATGTACTCCACGCCTTTGTTGTTGTACAAAACTGCCAAATTGTAATAGCCATTAAAATATAGGGGGTCAATTTCAACTGATTTTTCATACGAGCGAATAGCATCATCCATTTTTTCTAATTTTTCGTACAATGTTCCTTCCACAAAATGCAGTGAGGCATTGGTGGGGTCGTTGCCCTCAGCCGCTTTGAGGAGGTCAATAATTTTAATAGGGTCTTCGCCCGACGAGAGATACAAGTTGATGAGTGCTACTAAAATTTCTTTGCTGGTAGGAAATTTTTCAAAACCCGTTAGCAACATATTTCTTTGCTGCTCGGTATCTTTTTGAGATGCGTAAGCCTCTGCCAAAAGCGCATAGACATTGCCATTGCCGCCATCAAAATAATTGTGTTGCAAGCAGAGATTAAAATACTTAATGGCATTGTCGTAGTCTGCTATGTCCTGATACTGCGATAAATAAGCGCTATAATAAATCATCAGCGTATCCACAACGCCCACAATGGGGTTGAGTTGGCAGTCGGCAGATGCCATAAAATAGCGTTGCGCTTCTATGTAATCTTGCGCAGTGAGAGCACACGAGCCTTCAAGTTTCATTGTCTCGGCAAGCGACTGTAGTTCCTTTTTTATTTTTTTAGTATTTTTGCTGTCTATGTCCAATTCTATGGCTTTTTCATACGCTTGTTTTGCGGTAAAAAGCAAGTCGGGTGCCGGCAGGTCGGTATATTGCCAAAACACCACTTTCTCGCCTTCAAAGTAAACTTCTTTGGTAGGATACGTCCATACTTCGTAGGTGGCATTTCCTATTGTTTTTGTAGAGCCTTTTTCTTTGGGCTCGCCCAACATAAGTTGTGCTTCCAACTTTGAGGTGCCGGGGCGTACAAGATTGATTTGCTCCTCTATAAATTTTTGAAATAAATCGCCTCGCTCTATCCACGTTTTTGGATTAGATTCTTTTTTAGGATTAGCAATGGCTTCATCGTTTTTGGCAATGCGTTTTTTTTGCCCTTCGATGTCCACTTTTGAGGCTTGTTGTGCCCACACTGTTAGTGTTAGCAACATACTGCAAAAAATAAAAAATCCTCGTTTCATAATAATATAAATTAAAGTGAATGATTAAAAAAATTTGCTACAAATGTAGTAAAAAAAATTTAGATACCAACATTTTTTGCGGTTAATTTTTTTGTTGTACCACCGCGAAGGTAGCAATTTTTGTAAAAGAATTGTATCTTTGCAGTCCAAAGTTTACAAACTATGGCAGAAAAGGCTACAAACATCGATGCTCACGAAAGGGATTTGGTTGTTCGGTTAATTCAGGACGACGAAAGTGCTTTTTGTGAGTTGTATGCTCGCTACAAAAATAGACTTAGTTATTTTGCGTTGAAGTATGTGAAGTCTGCAGAATTTGCCAAAGATGTGTATCAAGATGCTTTTTCGGCGATTTGGCAAACGCGGCGCTTCATCAATCCCGACACGCCTTTTTCTACCTACCTCTACACGATTGTGCGCAATCGCATTTTGAATCTCTTGCGCAATATGAATACCGACATTCATTTCAAAGAACAAATTTTGGCGCAAGCCGTTGACTATAGCGATGATACACAAGCCGCCATAGAAGGTAATGATTTGCGCAACATCATTGCCCAAGCGATGTTTGAATTGACCGACCGACAACGCGAAGTGTTTGATATGAGCCGCAACCAAGAAATGTCGCACAAAGAAATTGCAGAGCAACTCAATATCTCGGTCAATACCGTGCAAGAGCACATTTCGGCTGCCTTGAAATCGTTGCAAGGCTATCTGACCCAACATTACGGTGCCTATTCGGGCTTGATTCTTATCCTTTTCCTTCTTGAGTAGTTAAAGAAGGTTAAATTCCAGCAAGCATACCCCAGCAATTCTCTTTTCGTGTGTATAATGTATAAATGCACAAAAAAAGATGAAAACACAACCTAACCTCAAAAACTTGGAAGAACTTGTGGCACAGTCGATGGAAAAAACATGGACTGAGTCGGAAGCACACGCTGCCACCACATTGCAACAAATGTTTGAATATCAAACAGAAGCCACTGCTTTGTTGCGCAAAATCAACAGAAAAAAACGCGGTCATTGGCACATCAGACAAGCCATGTCCATTGCGGCATCGGTGCTTGTTCTCATTGCGATAGGTTTTGGGGTGCACAAATACAAGCACGTCAATCGCGTGGATGCTGTATATGCCGATGTTTCTACTTCGTATGGCGAAACCAAAATAGTAAGCCTGCCCGATGGTACCACGGTTACGCTCAATGCTTGCTCGCACATCAGTTATTTGAACAATTTTGACGGCGACGAGCGGCGGGTAAAACTCGAAGGCGAAGCCTATTTTGAGGTGGCACGCAACAAAAAACAGCCTTTTATTATCGCCGTCAATCAATTTGATGTCAATGTTTTGGGCACAGAATTTAATGTGAAAGCCTATCATAACGATAAAATTCATACCGTTGATGTCAATAGCGGCAAGGTGCAGGTGGATATGGCGGATGCCACTATTCGCTTGGTAGCCCAAGAGCATTTGGCAGTCGATTTGTTGGGCAGCAGTTACAACAAGTACAAAGAGCCGCAAACGATTGCAGGATGGCGCAAAGGCGAGTTGCATTTTAACCGAGCACCCATTCGTGATGTTGCCAACGAATTGGAGCGGATATATCATTGCAAAATTGAATTTAAACAGGGGCAGGTGTTTGATAATTATATTTCGGGACAGCACGCCAATCCCAATTTGGAGGCGGTGTTGCAATCCTTAGAATATACGTCGGGCATTCATTACAAGTTGAATAAAAATCAAGTTTTGTTGTACAAGTAAAAGGTATTGTTGTCTAATTTAAACGGTCGTTTAAAATAGACAAAATAATGGTAATATAATTTTTAATTTTTAATGAACAAAGTATGCGAAACACACACAAAATTTTGGCTTTTGCGATTCTGTTACTTGGCTTGTTGCCTTATGCTGCACAAGCGCAAGGCACACCAAGCAGTAACATCTCAATAGATGTTACCAATGAACAGATAAAAGAGGTGTTCAAAAAGATTACACAATCTTCGGACTACAAGTTTTTTTATGATGAGAGTGTTGTAAACGATGCGCCAAAAATCAGTTTGAAACTTGTGAATGCGAGTGTGGATGCCGTTCTTGCTGAGTTGGAAAAGCAGACGGGATTAAAATTCAGTGTCAAGGACAACACCATTGTGGTAAGTTTTAAAAGTGTAGCGGCTGCGGACGCGGCACCAAAGCCAATATCGGGCGTTGTGCGTGATGCCAACGGCGAACCGATGGTGGGCGCAACGGTGGTCATCAAAGGCACCAACACCGGCGTTGCCACTGATGGCGGGGGAAATTTTGCTTTCACTGCCGCCGAAAACGATGTGTTAGTGGTGTCGTTTGTGGGCTACAAACCGCTGCAAGTCGCTGTGGGCAAGCGCACGGAGTTTGCGCTGCAAATGCGGCAGGAGACTACGGAGTTGGAAGACGTAGTGGTGGTGGGCTACGGCACGCAAAACAAGCGCGATGTATCCACCTCCATTTCTTCCATCAAATTTGACCAGTTGGCAGATGCGCCCGTAGCGGATTTTCGCAGTGCGCTGGTGGGGAAAATGGCGGGCGTGCAGGTCATTCAATCTTCGGGCGAGCCGGAGGCGGGCGTGAGCATTCGCGTGCGCGGCATCAGCACCATCACCGCAGGCAGCGAGCCGCTGTATGTGATTGACGGCGTGCCAATGGAGCGCGGACTCACCAACATCAATACCAACGACATCGAAACCATTGACGTGCTCAAAGATGCTTCGGCGGCTGCCATTTACGGCTCGCGCGGCTCCAACGGCGTGGTGCTCATTACCACCAAAAAAGGCAAAAGCGATAAACTGACCGTGCAATACGACGGCTACTACGGCGTGCAAAGTGTGTCCAAAAAAATTGCGATGATGGATGCCTACCAATTTGCGCAGGCTGCCAAAGACGGACACGACAACGCCTACTTAGACCTCCACCCCGACGCTTCCGCAGACGATGCCAATGCGCTTCGTCCCGAGTCGTTTTCGCAAATTCCACCTGAACTTTTTCCCTACCTTGCAGGCGAGGCGGGGCTGACCAACACCGATTGGCAGGATGCCATATTCCGCACAGCATCTACCACGAGCCACAACATTTCGCTGTCGGGCAAAAGCGATAAGGTGAATTATTTTGCCTCGTTTGGTTATATGAACAAAGAAGGTATTGTTATCGGCTCTGATTTGGAGAAGTATAGCGCACGATTGAATCTTGATGCCGCGCACAAAAAGTTGAAATTCGGCATCAACTTTTCGCCGTCCTACTCTGTTTCCAACCGCGTAGATGCTTCGGGCAACAACGGTATTGTGAAGTCCGCGCTGATGATGCCGCCCGTGTGGCCCGTGTATAACGAAGACGGCACCTACAACTATCAGGGCAACGGCTACTGGCGCGTGGGCACAGATTATCAGCACAATGCAGTGCTCAATCCTGTGGCGCAAGCAATGCTGCAATCGGACGTGGTTGACCGTATGGCGCTTGTGGGCAAGACATTTGCCGAATATGAATTTATCAAGGGATTGACGTATAACATTTCTTTTGGCGGCGATTATTACGGCTCGCACAACGATACCTACCGACAGTCCGCACTGCCGCTGTTGGGACAAGCCTACCTTGACAAACCTTCCAACCCGACAGGCTACAGTTCTTCGGGATTTTACTTTAATTGGTTGGTCGAGAATAAATTGAATTACAGCACGGTGATTGCCGACAAACACAGCATCAACGCAACCTTACTGCAATCGGCGCAAAAGGAAACCTACAAGGGCAACAACGTAACGGCTACCGACTATCCCAACGATTATGTGCCAACCATTTCGGGCGGCACGGTGAGCAAAGGCGCATCCAACATCACGGAGTGGAGCATCGCCTCGTACCTTGCGCGTGTGCAGTATGCTTACGAAGGCAGGTACTTGATTTCCGCCGCTATCCGTGCCGATGGCTCATCACGTTTTGGGGCGGACAACCGTTGGGGCTACTTCCCTTCGGCTTCGGCAGCGTGGCGCGTGAGCGATGAGGGATTTTTCAAAAACGCAAGCGCACTCTCATTTGTGGACGACCTCAAATTGAAAGTGAGTTATGGCGAAACAGGCAATTTCAACATCGGCAACTACGACCACATTGCTACAATGTCCAAAGAAAATTACATATTGGGTAGCGGCAATGGCGTAGAAACAGTGGGCTACAAGCCCGACAACGTCAAGCACCCCGAATTGAAATGGGAAAAAACGGCAATGGTCAATGCCGGTTTTGAGTTGCAAACGCTCAAAGGATTGGCGGGATTGTCGGTAGAATATTACAACGCCAACACAAGCGATATGCTGCTCACCGTGCCCGTTCCGCATCTTACAGGACAAAGCACTTCGTTACTGAACGTTGGCAGTGTCAACAATCACGGATGGGAATTGATGCTCACCTCGCAGCAAAAATTTGCCAACGGATTGTCGTATAGTTTCAGCGCCAACTATGCTAAAAATATCAACGAAGTAACTTCGCTCGGTCCCGAAAATACG
>BNTQ01000015.1 GCA_025996715.1 Bacteroidia bacterium
GGACGATAATCTGTTTTCAGTTCCGGATAATTATTTTGAATGTTTATTTTTTGCTCAGTGTAAGCATCAAAACCGTATTTCTGTTGCTGTGATTGGCTAAATGCCACATCAGGCTGCGCTTTAGTTTCTTTTTCTTTGTTGTAATTATCCATCAAACGAGAACTGCCGCCGGTGGCAAGAAATTCTTTTTTGCCCATTATTTCTTCGCCTGTATAAACATATTCCTCGCCGTCAGTGCCCTGTATGAGCGTGTTTTTGCTCAACATACCATCTACAGGCTCACCGTTTATCAGCAATTCTTTTTTTGCATTCACATAAATATCATCTACCGATTGCCGTAGTTTCAGCGTGTCCCGTATGCGGTTATCGCGATTTAACACATTGTCGACTGTTTTTCCCATATAGGTAGCCTTTCCTGTGAGTATGTTTACACGATAAAGGTTATCTTTTGAATCCTTGATGATTTTTGAACTTCCTAAGGATGGAGATACAACGGTTTGTCCCAGTAAATTAGGCTGAGATAACCAAAGTATAACTATCAAAGATAACCACTTCATAACACAAATATCGTTTTCATTCCTTTTGTCATTACTCACTTCTAATACTCATTCATAGGGTCATCGCTGTCTTTTTGATAACTCCGATAAAAACTTACAAATTCTTTTAAGTATTGTTTTGGATGTGTTTTTACTAAATTTATTTTTCCATTATTTTCTATTTTATAATCTGTTATTTCTACTATTGTTTTTGCCTCTTTTTCATCAATAATATAATAAATACCATTTTTTACGTTGTAGTTTCCCAAATTAGGTTTATAGTCAAATATGCGTAAGATATTATTTTCTAAAAATACTACATCTCGCCAATCTTCTTCACGAGTATATTGACTACGGACAGTTATACTATCTACAATTTGACCGTCATAGGTAAATGTTGTTACCATTGTTTTATAGGTTTCTAAACCTATAGATGGAGATTTTAATAGAGCGTAAATTAATGCAACATATTTTTCTCTTGAAATTTTACCTAATGCACCAGGTAATACTTCTATCCAATTATCATATTTAATATTCTCATCATAGTTATAGAGATAATCATTCATTTTTAAATCATCTTCCGTAAAATACAGGTATTTAAGAACTGTTTTTTTGGGAATTTTTTTAATGATACCACTTATTTGTCCATCTTTGTATTTAGATGGAATTCTTTCTTCAGGAAATAATTCTACAACACTCGTAAACGTTGATTTTTTTGTTTGCGAATGACCAGCATTACATACTGTTATAAGTAATGCAATAAGCATAATTTTTAGTTTCATAGTATTAGTTTTTTTAATATATTTGACCTATATTTTTTCTAACTTCTGTTAATATATAATAATATTCTATATATTCATCTTTATACTTAGTTTTGCCTTTAATGATATTATTATCAATATACAATCTATTTTCTAAACTAGTTCCTCCTATAACAGATGTTCCAACTTCATAAAATAAATAGTAATATTGTTTTTTAGTTTTATCATATTTTTTTCCTATTATTACCACATAATGATTTGTTATAGATGGAGTATTACCCGAACATGTTTCTTTCCAGCCTATTATCTTTTTCTTATCGTCCTTTATCGCAGTCGGATGATGTACTCCCACCATAATAGGCTTTTGATGGCTAAACAAAGAGGTGTCTATGATTTGAATGACCTCATTAAACTTGTTTGTAGCACTAATATTACTGCAATCTGTAGCCGCACTACTTGCTGCGATGACCTGTTGTTTTCTATCAGTAGATACGTCTTTTCTATTTAAAATTTCATCACATGCGCATTTGCAACAAACATCTTGAATAGCACAACAACTATTAGGAAACATATTATCATATTGACTTATCCACCACGAACCATCCTCGTTGAGATGTATTTCATTGTGATTATCATTAGTGATAGTCGTATCTTCCATCACTCCTTTATCTTCCGCATTTTTTAATTCAGTCTCACTCGCGTTATGCGTGTTAAATTGGTTAGTGGCTATCCCTGCTTCTTCCTCTAATTCTTGTAACTCTGTGGATGTTGCCAAGTTATCAGATTGTGTCGCATTTGTATTTTCCACAACAATATGCTGTACTCCTTTTGTATCCGTTACTACAACATTTCCTAACATATCTATACTAAAACTCTTTTCATCTGCTATTTCAAATTCAACTATCACATCCACATTTTCGGTAGATACTAAGGTGGCGACCGCATCCGCGAGTTTATCAATTTTTTCTTTTGTTTTGTCCACATCCATCGTGAACGTTGGGTCATACACACTTTCGTAAGCCATTTTTACGATTACATTGTCGGTGTTTACCGACAAATCCCAATACTCGCAAACGATTTTTAAATTCCAAATTTCTGCCCAAAACAAAAAGATGCCTTTGTACACGCCATCGCCCTGCGGCGTTACGCTTTTGACAATAAATCGTGTCGTGCCGCGGCGGTCAATGATGGTGTCGCCCGCGCGCAAATCCTTGCGCAGCGTCCAATTGGTAATTTCCGGCATTACATCGCTGGGGTCTTTGCATTCGCATTCGGGGCAAGCGTTTTCATCTTTTTTGCGCTCGGCAATGCGTATGGTGCGCCAGCCTGTCCAGTCGCTGACGTTGGTGGGGTCGGCGTTGCACACTCCTTGCACCCGCATTTGATACACGCTGCCGTAATCCAAGTCGTTATACACTATTTTGTTGTCGTAACTTAAACTGCTGCGCGGTAGCGTGCGTCCGGGGTCAAGCACTTCCAAGTTGAAACTGCTGTGGTTGGCGGCAGGCTGCCATTGGAACGTGCCGCGCCGCAGTTGCGTTGATGCAACAAAATTGCTCACCGTGTCGCATTTGCTTTGATAAGAAAATGTGCGCACTTCGCTGTGTCCGTTGTTCTCAAAGGGAATAAAGCCTGCGGGGTCGGCTGCCGTAACGCGCCACGCGTATGTCATTCCCGGTTCCAGCATCAACGCGGCGGCTTGCACAATGTGCGATGTAAGCCCCGTCTGCGTTGAGGAATAGAACAGCGGCATCACCGCAGTGGCAACGTAAGGGTCAATGCCCGCGATGCGCATTTCCCACATCTCAAATGTGTATTGCACATTGCCGCCAAGCATTGGCACGCCTGTATTAACGGGCAACCACGAGAACACAAGCGGCATACCCGGATACTGCCCCATATCGGCAGCATTTGCGGGCGATTTGAGTTGCGGCGGCTTGCCTGTAGCCATCCACGCCGAAGCCGTGCCGGTGTTGGATATAACGCGACCTGTGCCAAAATGAAGCACATCTACACTGATTCTCCAAAAGCCGTCGGGCAGTTGTCCTGTGCGGCGGTAAGTATCTTTGCTGTAGCCTTTGAATTGCAAATTGTTGATGTTGAAATAATCCGTCAAATCGTCGCCAAAAAGAAAATTTACTTGCCCTCCATTTAAATAAATGGGAATAACGGCAATGGTTACCGGCGTTTCTATAGTAACGCCAACGGACTCCATTTTGATGTGCAATTTTACAGGAAGGTTAACAACATTGAGGTCGTTCACAGCCAATTGTATCATCAAACGTTGCGAGCCGGGCGCAACATAATCGGCCAGCCGCAGCGAATAGGGCGGCAAAAGCGTAGTAGTAACCGTTATCGGATAGTTTTGCGCCTGCCCGATAGCAGAAAAAAACAGATAGCAACAAAATAATAAAATTTTGCGCATAGTCCTAAGAGTTTCAGGTTTCAAGTTTCAGGTTTTTCTTTTTCACTTAACTGTTAATCATTAGTTTTATTTGCTTTCGTTCTTTTCCTACGGTGAGCAACAATACATACATTCCTGTGTTGAGGTTGGATAGGTTGAAACTTTTTGTGTAGGTGTCCATACTGCCATCCGAGAGGTCGGTTATTCGCGTGCCTGATGCCACCGAAAATAGCGTGAGCGTGATGTCTGCTTTTTCGCGCAGTTCTATTTTTACATCAAAAATTCCGTTGTTGGGATTGGGATAGGCAATGAAATTGACAATGAGCGGGTCTTTGTAGCCAAGCACATTATCCAATTCGCTGATAGCCTGCGCATCCTTAATTTCTACTTGCTTGACGGCATAAGACGTGCAGCCGCTCGAATAGGCATGCAAGCCGATGTTGTACATGCCGGTTTGCTTACACAAAAGTTCCAAGAGGTAGCCGTTGGGCACATTGAGCAAGGTAAAAATACTGCTGTCGTACTGCCATTGCAGACTGTCGATGGGCAAATTGGACAACTCAATCAATATCAGCGTATCGCCTTGCGCGGCATCGGAAGAGAGCAAAAAATCTGCTTCCAAAGCACTGTTGCCAATGGCAACGCTGAGCGCACCCCACGCGGCGCAGCCTCGCGCATCGGTGGTTTCCAAAAAATAATTGTCCGCATCGCGAACGGTCAAATAACGTTCATTGGAAATATCGCCGCCGAAATTGTACCAACGATGCGCCGGATAGTCTTGACCATCAATGGTAATAGCGTTTCCGGGACACATCAAAACATCTTCGCCCAAATCAATTTGTTGATAATTGGGTTCGTTCAAAGTCATTTGTTTGTTATACACACAGCCGTTTCCGTCGGTTACGCGCACCCAATAATCGCCTTTGCTGAGGCTGTCGATGTGCGAAGTAGTGTCGCCGCTTGACCACAAGTAGGCGTAATTGCCAACACCACCCAAGGTTGCGGTGTGTATGTATCCGTCGCTGTAACCAAAGCAGTGCGGATTTTTGATGTCTGCAAAACGCAAGCGCAACGAGTCGGGCTGCCCGATGTCGAAGTAGCGAGAAGTAGTGCAGCCGTTGCTATCCGCAATGCTTACATAATGTTGCCCCTTGTAAAAACGATTGGAATATATGCCGGTATCGCTGTTTGACCAAGTGAGCGCGTAAGGCGCGGCAGGCTCGGCAAAGGTAACACCTGTAACCCTTGCAGTGCCTGTGGCATCACCATAACACAACACATCTGTGGTGGCAATGTGGGTAACAATAGGGCGAGTAGAGGGACGAATTTGTTGCGTCATAAATTGCGTGCAACCGTTGGCATCACTTACTTCTAAGCGATACACAGCGTTTTGTTGCAAATCAAAAATAGTGGAGTCGTTGCCTATTTCGTCGCCATTAAAATCTAACCAGCGATACGTGTAAGGGCGCGTCCCGCCTTGCATTGCGACGGTTATTTTTCCGTTGTCCGTGTTGCAAGTGGTATGCGCAACAGCAATGTTTTTGAACAAAAACGAATCCGGTTGAGGAACGTAAACCGTAAGCGTGTCCTGACTTTCACAAGCATTGCTGTCGGTGAACACAAAAGTATAAAATCCGCTGCGCAAATTCGTTGCCTCATTGCCCGCTATCCAAATCCCGGCAGCAGTGTCCATCAACGAATAGGGAGCAGTGCCGCCGGTGATGTCAAAAACAATGCGACCGTCGGCACCGTTTTTGCAGCGAACGCCCTCAACGCGCGCCACCGCCGAGCGCAAATAGGCAGGCTCGGTAATGCTTGCCTGCACGCTGTCAATGCTGCCGAGTTGGTCTATCAAATAAAAATATTGCTCGCCGGTGGCTAAGTTGGCATAAGACGAAGCGTTGTTGTAAAACGTTTCATTTTGGTGGCGAAATTGATAATCGCCCCAGCCGCCGCTTGCCGACAGCAGCACGTAAGCATCGCGGTAGGTGCGGCAACTTTGATTTTTTTGCTGCGCGATAGTAATTTGCAAATCCTGCGCAGGCTCAGGCACATCAAGGGTTTGCGACAAGTGGTTGCCGTAGCGGTCTGTTGCCTGCACCGTATATTTTCCGGCAGGGATGTTAGCCAGGCGGCTATTGTATTCATTATCTACAGAAACAAAAATTTGCCCTGTTGTATCTGTCCACCTAAAACGATTATCGCCGCCGCCGCCTTGCACTTCCACGCGGATTTCGCCATTGGCACTGCCGCGTCGGGAAACGGCTCTGATAGTGCTGTTGGCAAAAACAAATGCAGGATAATGTTGGATTTCAAACTCAACAACGACCCGCTGACCGGCAAGCGTTTTGCCGGAGATAAACCAATTGCCGCTTGCCAAATTTTGCAGATACACCGTATCATTTTTGGTGAAGAAATAGTGATTGGAATCCGTTGCAGTGTAAGCCAATGCGCTATGTGCAGGCGTAATCACTTCGTAATCCGTCAACGCCGAATTTGTTTGCAAAACGGCATAACCATTGGCAGCCGCAAAAGATGTTTCGTGTCCGATTTTTACGACAGAAAATAATTGGTCTTCGGGAGCAGCCAAATACACTTGCTGTTTTGCAAAACAGCCCGCAGCATCGCTTACAGACAATAAATAATAGCCTGTCGAAAGATTATTGGCAGGATTGTTATTGCGCACTTGCCCCGCAATCTCTTGCGAAATACCTGTCCACAAATAAGTGTAAGGCGCAACGCCGCCCTTGACCTGTGCTGCGATGGCGCCGTTGGATGCGCCTGCAAAATCAGGATATTTTACTTCCAAACGCTCAATGTTCAACAGCGCAGTGTCGGGCAAAGCGGCTTCCAATTCAAAGCGGCAACCGTTGGCATCGGCAAGATGCAGCATAATGGCACCACTTGCCAATCCTTGCCGGTCCAGCGTTTGCGGCTGCGAGGCAAAAAGCGTATCGTTGCCGTGGTAGAGTTGGTAGGGCGGCGTGCCGCCTGACACGTGAACAGAAAGTTTGCCGTTGTTGCCGCAAGTGGGCGGCAGCGAAGTAATTATTTTTGCTTGCAAACTATCTTGTGGTTCATGCACCGTGAGGGTCTCGCTATAAGTCGCGCCCATACTATCTTTGACCGTAATCAGGTAGTTGCCCGGATACAGATTTTCAAAACGATTGAAGTCTGCATAATCGTTTTCTGCCGCTCGTTTGTAGCGATAGCCGCCCCAGCCGCCCGCGCCTTGCACTGCAATGCTACCGGTTTGCGATTTGCAAAGCGCATCCTTCACTTCGGTGATAATCAAATGCAAATTTTGGGCAGGCTCTTGCACTTGCAACAAATGGGTGATAAATTGGCAAGCCTTGCCGTCACTCACTTCTAAGCGATACGCACCGGCATATACCGCAAAATTTAATCTGCTTAATGCTTGAAAATCGTTGATATTGGAAATGCTGTCAAGCACTTCGCCGCTTGCATTCCGGAGCCGCACGGTTTTGATGCCGCTATTGCCGCCATGAATTTGAAAGAAAATTTTGCCGCCTCGCGTACTTTTTTCGGCAACCTGATGTATTGCATCAATAGTGAGGGACAAGGCTTGCGGCTCGTGCACCCTTACAGGATAAGGCGAATTGGAGGCACAACCTAACGAATCATAAACCGTCAAAAAATAATCGTTGGCGAGCAAATTTTCAAAAACGCCGGTAGTGTTGCTTTCGGTGTAACTCCCATTGCCGTTGTCAATTTTGAATGTACGCACAGGAGTTGTACCGACGTGCAAATCAGTAATTTCGACACGTCCGTTGGCTTCGCCAAAACAAGCCGCAGGGCGGACTATCACACTTTTCACAGCAGGGTTGGTGTAGGAATTAATGAACAAATATTCGCTTGCTGCGGCGCAATGCTTGCTATCGACAACCGTAATTTTGTATTGACCTGTCAAAAGGTTGATAAAATCAACAGTTGATAATGCCCCCAATGTTTGCGTTTGGATATTCTCGCCGTTTTGAGACAGCGTATAAGTGTAAGGCGCAACGCCGCCAAGGGCTTGCGCCGAGAGCGCGCCGTTGTTTAACTCGCAACTCGTGTGCGTAATTGTTGGCGCAGTAAGTTGTAATAAAGCGGGTTCGGTAATGGTGTCGGCAGCAGTAGCAGTGCAACCTCTGCTGTCGATTACCGTAAAAGTATAGGCGCCGGCTGGCAATCCGCTCACTGTAATCAAAGTATCGCCATTTTCTATGGAGTAAAAAACAGCACCTATCGTAGATAGCAGCGAGTCGGGATAGGTGCCGCCCGAAATTCGGTAACGAACCCAGCCAGTAGGCGTGCTCTTGCAGGGCACATTTGACAGCGTGTCGCGAACGATGGTCAGCGGCGCAGGCTCGCCAATAGCAAGGGCAGCCGTGTGCGTGCCGCCAAATTTATCCTTGACATAAAAAGTATAATTGCCTGCCAAAAAGCCCATAAAAACAGGATTTGCGATCCAAGTAAAGTTATCTTGGCTGTATTGGGAATCGCCCCAACCGCCTGTGGTAGCAAGGATTACAATGGCATCGCTTTGTCCGTGGCAAGAAATAGGTCTTGTGATATTTGCCTGAAGACGAAGCGTATCGGTAGGCTCGGGCACTTGCACATTCATTGTATTTTTACATCCGCGAACATCCATCGCTTCAATGGTGTATGCCGCTGCGCCCAAGCCTGCAAAGGCGGCAAGCGAGGCGGTTGTTTGTGATTGCAGCGCAATAGGCTCATCTTTTTTATACAACGATACGGCATAATCACCGCCATTGCCGCCGGAAACGCTGACTGTTACAGCACCCGTAGCACTCCCTTTGTCGCTCACAGGGGTTACAAGCGGCGATATTTTGATAGAATCTTTTTGATGGATGGTGAAAACAACCCTAAGTTCGCAGGTTTGACCATTGTATGTATCTCGTAGAATGCAAAAATCGGCACCGGCTTGCAGCCCGCCAATGATGACAGTATCAACATCTGATTTTATCACGGCAGCACCGGCAGGCATTGTTTCCACAGATAAAACACCTATCCTGTTGGCTACAACAATAGATAATTTTCCGTTATTTTCGCCCCAACAAACAGGCGCGGTTTCTATCTTTGAAGCAACAGATAGGGCGGGCGGCGGAGTAAGCGTAACGGATTTCGATACGATACACGCGCTGTCCTGCACATACACAAAATTTGCCGCACCATGTTGATAGCCGCTAAGGATGTTGTTGGTTGACCAATTATTATCCAAATTTTTGTTGTACCAAAGCCTTCCTATGCCGCCGCTTGCGGTAACACTTATCGTGTCGTCGATGCCGCACCACAAAGAGGGTTGCTTTGTTACCGAATAGTCCACGGTTATGGGGGCGGGAGCATTAATAGTTATCGGTACAGTGCTTGCATTGCCGTGCGCATCAGCAACAGTGATATTGTATGTCCTTTGTGCTGAAAAACCATCGATACCATTTAACGGAAAATCTGTATTGTAACTGCCATTATCTATTTTATATTTATAAGCCCCAATGCCCCCTGTAATACCAAATATCTTTATTGTACCATTAGCGGTATTCCCAACTACTAAATTGGCGGTGTTACAACTTGGTTGAGTTGTTGCAACCTTAAAAGTAATGGAAGGTGGTTGATTAAGAATTGCGCTTATTGTATTACTATTGCAATAGGTATTACTCACATAGATATTATTATTGTATGTTCTGGCTGGTAAAGCAATAGTAACTGTGTCGCTATAATAAGTGGTTCCGCCTACTAACATAGAAGACTTCAATGTTGTTTGTTGAAACATATTTCCTGCATAGAAAGTTACGGTTTGAGTTCGGCTGCCCGATACATTAAATCTTACTCGCCCTGTGCCGCCCCGCTGTTTGATTTGTACAGAATTGCCCGAATTATCAGTTGTCTCGTCAAGATATTGTCGGTTCGTTAAGGTAAATTGTGGAATTTCATTTATGGTAAAAGTTCTGTCAAATGCACATGGTGTGCTTTCGTGGTTAGATGGATTACCAGCAGCAATTCTTGCTTGTGAATTTTCTACTATTAGTTGATACTTTCCCGCAGAAAATATATCCGTGATATAGTAATATCCATCTGTTGATTTTGTAATTTTATTAGAATTAGCAACACCAATCTGATAACTCTCTCCGTTCCCGTATGTTCCTTCTCTTTTGGTGGTAAAAATATAGTCTCCATTATCAGGGTAAGGAATTTTAATAGTTGTTGTTCCGCCTGCACATTGAGGATATACAATAGATAAACTCTTGCCTGTAGGAAATTTGAATGGGAGAAAGAAAAAATGAGTATTGGAATTGTTGCTTGTGACCGATGGCCCACTGCCACTGCTACTACCATAATATGGTTTGATATTAAAATAAATTCTTTGCCCCAAATAGTTGGAATAGGATGAATAAATACCCAAATCTCTTAACGAACAAGTTACTTTATTTTGAAAAGATGAAGATGAAATATACTTAGAACCAATTAGTGTACCATCTTGTTTATATGCGTAAATATATAAACTCTTAGGCCCATTTGTATTCGTTACACTCAAATTAAATGTTAGTTGATCATTTTCACTTTCTACACAATGATTTACACTTCTAATTTCATCCGTCTTAAATTGCACCGAGTTTAATCGTACGAGGTCATACGTTTCAATCTCTAAATCCAACCTTGCAGAATGCCAAAATGCCACACCTTTTTTGTAATCGTAATTTTTTTTAATAATCTCATTGGGTTTGTAAGATAGTTCTTCGTAATGCCAATTTCCCCTAACATTATCATACCAATGAACTGCATACGTTTGGTTATCGGGTATTTGAAAATACTGTGTGTACCATTGTCCGTATGGATAAAAATTGTATGAATGTATAATAGCACTTCCAAGTTTTGCATCGTGATTGTTTTTTAACGCCACAAAAACATCATGAATTGAATGATGATTACATAGGCCACAAGCATCTGCGTTTGTTTTTGCTCTAATTTTATAGATATGTTTGGTTTGTCCATAGCAAATATTGCAACATATCAACAAAAAAGATATTATTATAATTTTTTTTGTTTTCATACTCGTTGATTTTTACAGTGTATCATTAATAGTCTTTTCCTATTTTTATTTTCACATCCTACCTATTCTTTCACGCAACGGATTGAAAAAGCATACTTAGATGGAGTAGTTATCCGCGGCATCACAAATGGGTGGTCATAGTAAAGGCATAAATTTGTTAACCTCATGTACCCTCTGTCATTTATACTAATAGCATTTGAAGCCCAATAACCGATACCATAATTTCCATACGCATATTCTCCGGTTGTTGTCCATACGTCTCCATTTATGATTTCTTTTACAATAATTGGGAGAAACACACAACCTTTAAAATCTGACCATGTCGCAGAAGCACTATTGGGACCAAAAAACCAACCATCCACTGCGGAATAGAATGTTGCACTACTATTAGCGAGACTCCATACTTCATCTCCTGTCGGTATTCGCCACCCTGTCGGGCAAGGGTCTTTATCGGGCTGCCAGATATATCCAGCCTCCATTTTCTCCCATTCAACATCTTTCCATTCTGGCTCTAATGTCCATGTAACACCATTTTGGCTAACTGCTTTGTACCCAACAGTATCATTAAATTGGTAAGACCTACCCAAAGCATCGGGCGTTGCAGCAAAAGTACCAAACGCATCTACATTTGTTTTTGCCCAAACCACGCCGTCAACAAGTACGCCGTTTTCCGGCACAACTATTCCTTCTTGTGTAAGAGTTATTGTTTCTTTTAAAGTAGTTGTTTGAATATTTATAGTCACATTACGGTCTGTGTCTGTTGGATTATTTTGAATAACTACATATATGTTTCCATTATCGCTTCCGCGTAGCGGATAAATTTCATACCATGTAGCATCATCAACAAAAACAGACCATTCCGTATTACTTGTTACCGCAATTTTATACGTTCCAGCCTCTTTATTGGCAGTAATCGTGTTTGTATCTACAGACAAAGTTTTATCTTTCTCTTTAGCGCACGACACTAACAGCGCACCCGCTGCCACACACAGTAATAATTTTTTTGTTTTCATAATTTTGATAATTAAAGGTTAATACATTGTCAGCATCAGGATTTACAGGATTTTAGGATGCTGATTTTTTTTTTGCAAATGTAATAAAAAATCACAAAAATGAATGTTTTTTTTGGTAAATTTGTTGTGCTTGGTAGGTTGTTCTACTTGCAAAAACATATTCCTACCCCGTAAGGGGTTAAATGTGAATAACCCCGTATGTAGCGAAGCGGAATGCGGGGTCAAATGCTAACCCAATCTTTTTATTAGCCAATTCCGTGAGCAGTTTTTCCCCACAATGTCGCCAATCGTGTGCGTATTTCGTTTTCTTTGGGATTGTTGCCGGGCGTGTAAAATACGGCATCTTTGGCTTGGTCGGGCAGGTATTGCATATCCACAAAATTGTCTTCGTAGTCGTGGGCGTACTTGTAGCCTTTGTGATAGCCCAAGTCCTTCATCAGTTTGGTGGGAGCGTTGCGCAAATGCAGCGGCACAGGCAGGTCGCCGTGCTCTTTGACGTGTGCCAAAGCACCTTCGATGGCCATATACGAAGCGTTGCTTTTGGGGCTGGTGGCCAAATAGACTGCGCATTGCGCAAGAATAATGCGGCTTTCGGGCATCCCTATTACTTTCACGGCATCAAAGCAAGCCTGCGCCAGCAGCAGGGCGTTGGGATTTGCCAAGCCTACATCTTCGGAAGCCAAAATGAGCATACGGCGGGCAATAAACAGCGGGTCTTCGCCTCCCTCAATCATACGCGCCAGCCAATACACGGCGGCGTTGGGTTCGCTGCCCCGCATACTTTTGATAAATGCCGAAATAATATCGTAGTGTTGTTCGCCACTCTTGTCGTAGAGGGCAATGCTGCTCTGCAAACGCTCGCTCACTATGGCGTTGGTGATGAGCACTTTGTTGCCCTTGGTTGCCGACACCACAATGTCCAATATATTGAGCAACTTGCGGGCATCGCCTCCCGAAAAACGAAACAGGGCTTGTGTTTCCTGTATGTCAAACCGAAAAGTTTTGAGGTACTCATCGGTGCTGACGGCATACTGCAATAGTTTTTGCAAATCGCCCACTTCCAACGATTTGAGCACATACACCTGACAGCGCGACAGCAATGGCGATATGACCTCAAACGATGGATTTTCGGTAGTAGCACCCACAAGGGTAACAATACCTTGCTCCACCGCCCCCAGCAGCGAATCCTGTTGCGATTTGCTAAACCGATGAATTTCGTCAATGAACAAAATGGGGCTTTCGGGTTTGAAGAGGTGTTGTTTTTTGGCCTCCTCAATCACTTCGCGCACCTCTTTGACCCCTGCATTGACGGCACTTAGCGCATAGAATTGGCGTTGGTGTTGATGGGCAATAATTTTGGCAAGGGTGGTTTTGCCCACACCGGGCGGACCCCACAATATGAAAGAGGAGATGTTGCCGCTTTCAATCATAGTGCGCAATATAGCACCTTTGCCCACAAGGTGCTCTTGCCCAATGTAGGTATCGAGGCTTTGCGGTCGCAAGCGCTCTGCAAGAGGAATGTTAGAATGCATATCCAAAAGATATTCCTACCCAAAGCGGCCAAAAGAATCCGCTGCCACCGGGCTGGAACAAGGGCGACAAATAACCGCGAAACAAAAATCCGCCATCAGCAGGCTGGCGGCGATAGCCCAAGTTGACAGTGCCCACCGTGCTGAAAGCACTCTTATTTTTCCCATTTACAAAGCCCCAATTGGCATTGTGAATGTTCATACCCAAGCCCATTTCAAAATAGTTGCCGCGTTTGCCTGCCAAATAATTCACAGTGATGGGAATGGTAACAATTTTGACACCGGAACTATTTGACCCTATGCCAAAATAACCAACGCCCACCTTGGCGCCCAAGCCGCCGCTTTTGCGAAAAAACCGCTGGTCGTAGTTAATAGAATAGGTGAGACTTTCGCCAAAAAGGTCAACAAAAAAAGCCCCTTGCGGAAATTTACGCTCTTCGCTGCCCCACTCTATTTCTTGCGCAGCCACAGACAAGGGACACAACATCCCCGCGAGCAATAATATGCTTAGAATTTTTTGCATAGCAGAAAAAATTATTCTTTGCCCAAATCTTCAAATTTAACGTCTCCGCTATCGGTGCCATCGGTGCTGTAGCGCTCCACACGCGGGCGAATGCCGGGGTTGTTGGTTTTGATGTAGTCCATCGTTTCTTGCATTCCGGCAATGAAACTTTCAAAATCTTCTTTGTAGAGAAAAATTTTGTGTTTTTCATACGTGAAGCGTCCATCGTCGTCCACGTGGCGCTTGCTTTCGGTAATAGTGAGATAGTACTCGCCGTCGCGGGTGCTTTTCACATCAAAAAAATAGGTGCGCTTGCCTGCTTTTACAGGACACGAAAACAGGTCAGCATCATAGCGTTGTTCTTCGCGACTGCCGTTGTTTTTGGATTCTTCCATACCCTACAATATAAAATTAAAAAGTGTATTCCTGTTGAACAAAAGTAAACATTTTTTGCCAATAATTTCACTCAATGCACTCTATCTTTTTTTGCCGGATGATACTTTGGATATATCGTAGGCATCGTAGGTGGTGCTGGTAATGGTAATTTCCGTTCTTTGATTACGTTCGCGCCCTTTGGCTGTATTGTTGGATGCCGTGGGACGTGTGGCACCGTATCCTTTGGCTTTGAGGCGCTCACGTTCTACCCCTTGTTGCTCCATATAAGCCACTATGGCTCGTGCACGAATGGTGGTTATTTTGTTATTGATTGCACCCGGATGTGTGTTGTCTGTGTGGTTGCCCACCTCTATAGATACATTAGGATAGGCTTTCAAAAAAGCAATCATATCATTCAACTTGAGTTGAGACTTGCCTGTCAATTTATTTTTTTTGGTAAATTCCATTTTGGAAAATGTTACCTTTGCCCCTTTTTTAATTTTAGTGAACGGAGTTTTAATTTTGCGGGCTTGTACCTCAAAAACGATACGGTAAAAAGAGCCTGAAGGCACTACCATCGAAACGCCGCCTTGTACATCCAATATAGCCAGCAAGTGCTGTTTGGACGACATATCAAAAACTCGAGCGGAGCCTTGCAAAAAGTTTCCCGTTTGGGCATCTCTAAAATAAGCAACTACACCTGCACCAACGCCTGTACTAAGAATATTGGGAGCCAATATAGGCTCATCCACCGATATTAAGTTCAAATCGGTGGTGGGGGGCAAGTCAATTGATAATGTAGCCACGTGGGGCTTTTTCTTTACAAACCTAAACATACATTCGCCATTGCCTGCAGCCATTGTCTGCACGGGTGTGCCATCCACGGTTGCCACAGTGTAAGTAGCATTTAGCATTGTATTGTCATCGGTTGCACGCGCCGATATGCGCACAGAGGTACGCGAATTAGATATGCCGTGCCCCAATGCGTTCAAAAACGGACGGGGTTCAGAGGAGTCTTCGGCATAAATTTCTTTGCCTACACCAATTGCCAGCCGCACTTTTACGCCGGCACCCCATTGCTTCACGTTATCAATGTGGTTAGACGACAACAAACCTGTAAGAGGTGCACCGGTACTTTTATTGAGCCAATAGTTATGATATAAACCATTTTCGCTGTTGGTCTGATCAAGAGGCAACAAACCATAATCTGCATAGATACCGGTGTAGAGTGCATTACGGCCGCTTAGTTTCCAGCGTATCCCTGTTTCTAAATTCAAAAATACATTCACCTTGGCAGGTGAACCTTTTGCATTATTAGTAATATTAAAAGTCCCTGCTTCTGCTATATCCAAAGGAGTGCCATTGACATCGGTTACAGTGCTGCCACCATCTACACGCGCTTGGGATTTGCTATCAATAATAAAGGAAGGAGTAACTCCTGCCCCTATGTAAAAACTATGCCTATCTATATATTTGTGGGGTACAAATTGCAACATTAAAGGAACGGAAAAATAATTAACACTTACATCCTCCGAGTAGGTGTCAAAATGATGGCTTACCTTGGTATTTACCTGAGTATAAGACGCATTCAATGTTGCTAAAGAAACCCTATCAAAAGACTCTGTCTCATTTTGAATTTTCAAATTAGACTTACGATGGGAGTATTCTAAACCTATCAAAAATGCCCATTGGTGAGTAAAAAAATGAGTATAGTTTATTCCAATGCCGGTATTGATGCTGGGGGTAATTTTCCACGAAAAGTCGGTTTTTTTGACATTAAACGATGATAAGCCGCCAAAGCCATACAACGAGACTTCGCTCCCCCCGCCTAATGGTTTTGGTTGCGGCACGTTAGACAAATCATCGCTCATTGCAAAAGGCGACTCTTGAGAAAAATCATCCTGCGCCGAAACAGAAAGTGCGACTAACAGAATAGAAATTATGAACAAACTCTTTTTCACTTGCTACTTTGTTGAAAATTCATTACCTACAATATCTATTTTACACATTACTCAACACAAAAAATGAGTAAAATTATTAAGCCAAATATCTTTAAAAACCTTTTTTTGTAAAAAAAATGCCTGCAAATTTACAACAAATTATCTTTTATGCAAAAAAAAATCACTTTTTTTTACTTTTTAAACAAAAATTGCAACCACTTTCTATAAAATTTGTATCTTTGACGGCGTTTTAAATTGTAACTTACTAATATACTTGCGTTTAAAGTATTGATTATCAAACACCTTAAATTTATTTTATTATGAAAAAAACATTTCTCATTTCAACTATTGTGGCAGCGTTTGCTCCCGGTTGTGCCAACCAACAACAAACTCTACCGTTGGTAGAAAAATCGGCTTTTGATACCGTTATCGACGGTCAGCCGGTATCGTTGTACACCCTCAAATCAAAGCAGGGGCTTGTGGCGCAGGTTACCAACTATGGCTTGCGCGTGGTGTCGCTGTGGGCGCCCGACAAAAACGGCAAATACGAAGATGTGGTGATTGGCTACGCCAACATCAACGAGTATGTGCACAACAAAGGCGAGCGTTTTTTGGGCTGCATTGTGGGGCGTTATGCCAATCGTGTTGCTCAAGGAAAATTTTCGTTGGACGGCAAAGCCTATCAATTGCCGCAAAATAACGGTGCCAACGCGCTGCACGGCGGTCTCAAAGGCTTAGACGGCGTGGTGTGGAAGGTGGACAACGTGAGCAGCAATGCCATTCAGTTTTCGTACACCTCGCCCGACGGCGATGAAGGATTTCCGGGCACATTGTCCCTCGTGGTGGACTACACGCTCACCGACGAAAACAGTTTGCAAATCACCTACCACGCCACTACCGACAAGCCCACGGTTGTCAATTTGTCCAACCATAGTTTCTTTAATTTAAAAGGCGAGGGCAACGACGTTACCGACCACGTGCTACAAATCAATGCCGGCCACATTACGCCGGTGGATGCGTCTTTAATTCCTACGGGCGAAATTGCTTCGGTGGAGGGCACGCCGCTTGATTTTAGAACGCCCACAGTGATTGGCGCACGCATCAATAATGACGATACGCAACTAAAACACGGCGGCGGCTACGACCACAATTGGATTATTGACCACAAAACCGCAGGCGATGTAACACTTGCCGCCGCGCTCTACGAGCCGGAGAGCGGGCGCGTGATGGAGGTTTATACCGACCAACCCGGGATACAATTTTATGCCGGCAATTTTTTTGATGGCAAGGGTATTGGCAAACACGGCAAGCCCATCGCCTATCGCGAATCGTTGGCATTGGAAACGCAAAAGTTCCCCGACAGCCCCAATCACGCCAACTTCCCCAGCACACGCTTGAACCCGGGAGAAGTTTATACGCAAACGTGCATTTATAAGTTTTTGGTAAAAAAATAATTTTTAATAAGTGGCTGAATGTCTATAAAAAAGCAACATGGAAAAGTTAGCAGAAAAAAATACAGAAAAAAATTGGTTATTTCCAGATGAAAATCAAATTGTTACCATCAATGATTTTCGAGAAATGGTGCGGGAAGCAGAAAATAGTGGAGCGATGAGTTTTGAAACATTTAAAGAGCAAATGAATGTATGGTTTCAAAATTATTTGTAGAAAATCCGCTACCTAAAACAAAAAAACTAATTATTAATGTCAAATTTTACGAAAGTTTGACAAGTATTTTGGGCTATGGTATAGAAAAGTTTGGAGCAAAAGTAACTTATGACTTTTACAAAAAAGTGATGGATAGTATAAATAAATTGCCTACAATGCCTGACATACACCCCAAAAGCCGTTTCATTGAAAGTACTATAAAAAAAACTTATCGAAATATCTTGATTGAAAAATATGCCGTATTATATGCTGTTACTGCTCAAACAATACAGGTAATTACAATATACCACCAATTCATAAATCCAAATAAAATAAAAAGTTATCTATAACCCCGTATATGAACGAGGCATTTTTACTTTTAGGAAGCAATTTGGGCGACCGATTGCAGTTTTTGCAACATGCCAAAAAGGCAATAGGCGCCAACGTTGGCGATATACAGCAAGCCTCATCCGTTTACGAATCTACCACTTGGGGGTTTGTGGACGAAAACTTATTTTTGAACCAAATTTTGCGGGTATCCACAGCCTTGGAGCCTTTGGCATTGTTGGCTGCCGCGCAGCAAATAGAAAAAGACTTGGGCAGAATTAGGGACACTATCGCCATAGGCTATCGTTCGCGCAACATAGATATAGACTTGCTTTTTTACAACACAGAACAAATCAATACCCCCTCGCTTACTCTGCCTCATCCTCGCTTGCACCTGCGCAAATTCACGCTGGCGCCTATGGTGGAAATTGCAGCCGACAAGCGTCATCCTATTTTGCAAAAAACGATGCAGCAACTTTGGCAAGAGTGCACCGACAATGGTAATGTCTATAAATATACAGGGGATTGATTTTTTTTGTACCTTTGGGGCAATTTTTGTACGCAATATGACCCTATAAGATGTTCAAAGTTTCAATTTTTACCTGTTTTTTGGGAGGTTTGCTCGTGCTGTGCTCTACCGGCGCGC
Source organism: Bacteroidia bacterium (assembly GCA_025996715.1). Lineage (GTDB taxonomy): Bacteria > Bacteroidota > Bacteroidia > Bacteroidales > UBA932 > BNTQ01. The sequence goes on from BNTQ01000015.1 coordinate 18,750, forward strand.
ACGCTCAACAGCCGCCCGATAGCAGCATTGAACATCACTCATCACGCATCACCAATGATACGCTGGCAGGCGATACTTTGTTGCACGACACCGCCATAGTATTGCAAAATGCAGATACGCTGCGGCAAGCGCACAACACAACAGCAGCATTGCAAAGCGCAGATAGTTTGTTGCTCGACACAGTAGCAGTGCTCAAGCCTATTGCCAAAAAACGGCGTTTGGTGTTGCCGCCGCCCGATACCGTTATTATTGATACGGCAAAAACTCCTCGCATTTTTGCCTTTACTTTGCAACGCAGCACCAACGATGTTTTGCGCTGCGATATTGACACTACCCTGCGTGCGATGTATATTGATTATCCTTTTTTGAGACAAGATGTGGGGGCTAATTTTTTGGGCAATTTGGGCAGCCCCGCTCTCGCGTATGATTATTTTTTACGTTCCACACGCGAAGATTTTTTGTTTGTGCAACCCTACACGCCCTATTTTTTTACTCCCGACAATGCAATGCATTACAATACCACCACGCCCTACACCTTGCTGTACTACGATTGGACACTACGCCGCCGCACCGAAGAATCGCAACTGCGGGTGCTGCATACACAAAGCATCACCAACGAATTAAGTTTTGGGGTTGAGTTCAACAACATTAACGCAAAGGGCATTTATCAACGACAGAGTGTAAGCAACAAATCTCTGCACGCATTTGTTTCTTATTTGGGCAAGTATTATAGTGCCAATTTGGGCTACATCAACAATTCTGTGAAAGGGCAAGAAAACGGTGGATTGGCGGGCGATAGCGTGATTTATGACCAAGACTTAGAGCCTATTACGGTGGGCGTGCGACTGCAGCGCGCCCGCAATCAATTGAAGCAAAGCACTTTTTACCTCACGCACTCTATTGATTTTCCACTCCTCTATTTGGGCAACGATAGCCTCATTTTCAACATCATCAAAGGGCGGCTTGGGCATTCCTTTGAAAGCACTTCCTATTCTAAACTCTACACCGACGAAAACGAAGACCCCACATTCTATCCAACCCACTATTTGAACAACAGCAAAACAAGAGACTCATTAGGTTTGCGAAGATTGGAAAATCGTTTCTTTTTGCAAATACGCCCCTTGCGTGCCTACATTTTTGAATCGCTGGCAGGAGGTATTGGTTTTCGCAAATTCACATCCTATATGTTTGACCCTGCAATGTATCTCTCCGACCTGCAATCGCAAAAATTGAATTCCACTTTTCTTTATGCCTCAGCATCAGCGTGGTACAAGCAGTACTTTTTGTTGAGTGCCTACGTCGAAACCGTTATGGCTGGCTACGCGGCAGGCGATGTTACATTCAAAACAGACCTTAAATTATCGGCATATCCCATCCGGCAAGGGATACACTTGTTGGCAAAGTTGGAAATAGATTTGCGGCGTCCCAGTATTTTTTATCAAAACTATTCTTCCAATTATTATCAATGGCATCACGATTATACTAATAGTCTTGAGGACAAAATTAAAGAGTATAAACTTGAGGGCACGTTGAGTATTCCTTACACTCAAACTGTGGCTACTTTTAAATACAGCCTCTACGACAAATATATTTATTTTGGCGAAGACCACCTGCCCGCCCAAACCGCTGACCCTATCAACATTGTGGCACTAAGGATTGACCAGAATTTTAAGTTGTGGTATTTTCATTTCAACCATCGTTTTTTGCTACAAACATCGTCAATGCCCTCAGCCTTGGACTTGCCGCTGTTGAGTGCCAATGGCAACTACTATATTGAGTACGAAATTGTGAAAAACGTGCTGCGTGCCCAATTGGGCGTGGATGCGCAGTATTGCACGCCCTACAACGGCTACGGCTACGACCCTTCGATTGGAATGTTTTACAACACGCCCCAAAAAGTAGGTGGTTATTTGTGGTTGGATGTATTTTTGGCAATGCGCTGGAAATCCGCTACCCCATTCATAAAATATGAACACGCCAATCAATTTTTGTGGGAACAACCCCACGGCTACTTTGCCGCTGTGCACTACCCGCGCAACGCACGAGTATTCAAAATCGGACTATCGTGGAAGTTTTTTGACTAAACGATTGCGATATGAAACTTGAAACCTGAACGATTACTTCTTGTTTTGCTGTTCAAACTCCCGCATACAATCCACCAATGCCTGCACGCTTGCGGCGGGCAATGAATTGTAGGTGGAAGCACGAAATCCGCCCACCAAACGGTGTCCTTTGATGCCCAGCATTCCTGCCTTTTTTGCAAATTCCAAAAAGGCTTCTTCCAAGTCTTTGTGCTCGGGGGTCATCACAAAACAGATGTTCATTACGGAACGCGATGTTTTCTCGGCAGTGCCCACAAACATTTGGCTTTCGTTGTCCAAATAGTTGTAGAGTATATCGGCTTTTTGCACGTTGCGCTCGTTCATTTTGGTTACTCCTCCTTGAGCCTTTATCCAGCGCAGGGTTTCGAGCATAGTGTAGATGGCAAACACAGGCGGCGTGTTGTACAATGAGTCATTTTCTATGTGCGTGCGGTAGTCCAACATCGACGGAATGGCACGCTGCACCTTGCCCAGCAACGATTCTTTTACAATCACAAAAGTAACACCTGCGGGACCTACATTTTTTTGCGCACCGCCGTAAATCACACCATACTTGGACACATCCACGGGGCGGCTCAAAATGTCGCTGCTCATATCGGCAACCAGCGGAATGGGGCTGTCAATATCGCGGCGCAACTCGGTGCCGTAGATGGTATTGTTGGTGGTAATGTGCAAATAATCGGCATCCTGCGGGATGTTTTTGAGTTCGGGGTAATACGAAAAATTCTTGTCCGCCGATGAACTCAGGGTAACTACCTCGCCAAAAAGTTTTGCCTCCTTGGCGGCTTTCTTTGCCCACACGCCGCTTTCGCAATAGAGGGCTTTTTTGTTCAACAAATTGTAGGGCAACATACAAAATTGCATACTTGCGCCGCCGCCCACAAACAGTACCTTGTAGCCATCGGGGATAGCCAGCAACTCTTTCCACAAAGCCATACATTCGTTGTTGATGGCTTCAAAATCCTTGCTACGATGCGAGATTTCGAGCAGCGACAACCCAGTACCGTTCAAATCTAAAATTGCCTTTGCCGTATTTTCGATGGCTACTCCGGGCAATATGCTTGGCCCTGCATTAAAATTGTGTTTCATACTTATGTGTTAGTAAATGATGATTACAAAGGTACAACTTTTATTGGTTTATCCAAAAAACATTTACAGCGAACAGCAATCTCTTTGTAAATTAGAAGATAAATCATTTCTAATACCGTATGAGGTTTCTAAGCATTGCAAAACGGTAACACCAATATGCACGAACTATTAAACCACTCTCACTTGAGCATACAGGATATTTTGCAAATCAACCAACTGTGGGCAGAAATACAAGTAACGCATCAACACTTTGTAGAAAAACCAGAATTTGAAAAGTAATTTTGCCTCTTCGGCAATTCATTCCTACTTGTTCATCGTTGCCAAAAATTCTTCATTGTTCAAAGTTTTGAGCATTCGCGAGTGCATAAATTCGCCGGCTTCCAATGAGTTCATATCGGCGAGGTAGTTGCGTAGTATCCAAATGCGGCTTAGGTCGTCTTTTTCTACCAACAAGTCGTCGCGGCGGGTGCTGCTCAAGGTTACATCCACAGCAGGGAAAATGCGCTTGTTGGACAACTTGCGGTCTAACTGCAATTCCATATTGCCGGTGCCCTTGAACTCCTCAAAAATCACTTCGTCCATTTTGGAGCCGGTGTCAATGAGGGCGGTGGCAAGGATGGTGAGCGAGCCGCCGCGTTCGATGTTGCGGGCTGCGCCAAAAAATCGCTTGGGTTTGTGCAATGCCGCAGCGTCCACGCCGCCGCTCAAAACCTTGCCCGATGCGGGCTGCACGGTATTAAAGGCGCGTGCCAATCGCGTAATAGAATCCAACAAAATCACCACATCGTGCCCGCATTCGACCATACGTTTGGCTTTTTCGAGCACAATGTTGGCTACTTTGACGTGCCTATCGGCCGGCTCGTCAAAGGTGGATGCTACCACTTCGGCACGCACGCTGCGCTGCATATCCGTTACCTCTTCGGGGCGTTCGTCAATGAGCAACATAATCATATACACCTCCGGATGATTGTCGGCAATGGCGTTGGCAATGTCTTTGAGCAGCACGGTTTTGCCGGTTTTGGGTTGCGCCACAATGAGACCGCGTTGCCCTTTGCCAATGGGCGCAAACATATCCACCACGCGGGTTGAGAGGTTGTTGTGCCCCTTGCCGGTGAGGTTAAATTTTTCTTCGGGAAACAGCGGCGTAAGGTAATCAAAAGGCTCGCGGTCGCGAATGTATTCCGGCGTGCGACCGTTGATGCTATTGACTTTGACCAAGGGGAAAAATTTTTCATTTTCTTTGGGCGGGCGAATGTGCCCCACCACGGTGTCGCCGGTTTTAAGCCCAAAAAACTTGATTTGCGACTGCGAAACATACACATCGTCGGGCGAAGAATTGTAGTTGTAGTCCGACGAACGCAAAAAACCGTAGCCATCCTGCAACACCTCCAAAACGCCGTTAGCATCCACCACCGTGTCAAACTCTATGGGTTCGCGCTTGTTTTGGTTCTGGTTCTGATTTTGATTCTGGTTCTGGTTTTGGTTCTGGTTCTGGTTCTGGTTCTGGTTCTGATTTTGGTTCTGGTTCTGATGGTTATTGTTATTGGGTTTGGCAGTATTTTCCGGCGCAGCAGGTGCATTGCTCGTTACCGCTTCTTTGTTGTGAGGTTGCTTTTTTTCGATAGGATGGGGCGCGTGATGCGCCTTGGGCTCCTCTTGTTTTGCGGATGCCTCCAGCGGCAGTTCAGGTGCGGCGGGCGCTGCTGCAACCTCTATTTTTTGGGGCTGCTGTTCCGCTGTGTGCGTGTTGTCTTTGTGCTTGCGGGCGGCTGCTTTTTCGCCCTCTGCGTTTGGCTGAGGCGCGTTGTCTGTAACTTTTTTGGTACGCGGTTTGCGCTCTTTGGGCTTGCTGTCGGCAGGTTGCGCTACCCCAGCAACCCCGCTAATGGCTTGCTCGTCCAAAACTTTATACACTAATTCTTCCTTTGACAAAGTTGCCGCCTTTTTGATATTCAAGGCTTGGGCAATTTCTTGCAATTCTTCGATGCCCATTGCATTGAGCGCTAAAATGTTGTACATAATTTAATTAAAAATGAAATAATTGATAATTGATAATTCATAAAATCGTGGTTAATTCTTTTTTTGAGTAAGGCTGTCCGTAGGATGAAGCCTACGGTTAACAAAATTCTGTCCCTGCGGGACAAAACACCATAAAAACTCAATGAAACTAAAAATTGGCTTCAAACAAAAAAATAGTTGGTTTGGATAAAAAAGTGCAAATACTAAGGAAAACTGCACTCATTAGAAATTTCACGCTACAAAAGTAGAGATAAAAATCACATATCCAAACAAAAATGTAATTTTTTTTACAAAAATTACTACCTTCGTAAATTACTTTTATCAACAAGTTTATCGTAAATCATTGTATTTCAATAAACTACATCATTTTATAGAGGAGATTAAATTTTTGAACAATATCATCATCCAGCCCAACGAGGAACGCATCTTGCTGGCAGATAGTTCCCAATACGAGCATTTGCAGGTGCAGGTGGCTGCCAATGCCCGCCTCACGCTGGTAGTGCAACGAGACCAAGGCTATACACTTACTCACCATTTTGAACTATCCGAAAATAGCCATTGCCGCCTTTTTTATATTTATAGGGGCAAAAATTTGGTAAATCAGCAGATAAACGTTACTTTTGCGGGCTGCGGTGCGGTGTGCGAAGTGTGGGGGCTATGTGAAGCCTCCGGTGCAGCGCAAGTGCAAACCACCACCTATGTTGAGCACAATGCACCCCATTGCAGCAGCAGGCAATTGTTCAAAGCCATTGCCGATGATGAAGCGCAGGTGCTCTTTGATGGTAAAATTGTGGTGGCTGCCCACGCAGACAAAACGGAGGCAACGCAGGTCAACAAAAACATTCTGCTCAATGGGGCAGCCCGCGCAAGCGCCCAGCCGCAGTTAGAAATTTATGCCCGCGATGTCAAGTGTTCGCACGGTGCCACGGTGGGGCAGTTGGATGCAGAGGCCTTGTTTTATTTATGTTCACGCGGTATTCCGCAACCACAAGCACGGCAAATGCTGTTGGATAGTTTTATGCAAGAAGTTTTTGAACAGTTGAGAATTGAGAGTGGAGAATTGAGAATTGAGAGTGGAGAATTGAGAGTGGAGAATTGAGAATGAATAATTGATATGCGACAACCCGTAGGGTTGAATGTGAATAACCGTAGGTGAAACCTACGGAAAAAAGAAACGACCAACAACCAACCCGTAGGGTTGAATGTGAAACTTGAAACCTGAAACTTTTAACTTTATATTATGAATAAATACATTATTTGCGCAGTAGCCCTATTGGGAATAGCGACCACATCCTGCATCAACAAGGATTTGGACATCAATTTAAAAGACATAAAAAACTCGATAGGCGGCTCGGCACAATTGGGTGGTGCCCACTTGGCACTTCCTTTGGGCAGCACCGACACCTTGTATGTGTTGCGCGACCAACTTGACACCGCGGATGTCGAATTGCTGTCGCTTATAGATGGAAAATTCTATATTAAGATGGCGGATAGTGTGATAACCACATTGGAAGCAATTAACCCCATAGAAGTGCCTATTCCCGCCAATACAGATACTATTCCAATTCCTACGGATGTTGGCATAGAAGGTATTAAAGACAAGGTAGAAGATGCTATCCAAATAGACACACCAACAGAAAGCAACATGGGTATTTCGGTGCCACCGGGTTTGACTACTGGAAGCGCACTGCCTCTGGATTATGCACCTACAATAGACACTGCTAAAGCCTATATTAAGGTAAACATAGACTTTGCTCTACCAAGTCAGATAGCAAGCGTTGATACCATTGAGTTTGGAGATGGGACAAACTTGGGAACAGCAGGAAGTTTAGTAAAATTATCATTAGATTTTTCAGACTTTCACAATAGCATTAGCACAAACGGATACCTCGACACCGTTAAAGAACTTACGCTTGTATTTCCTGATAACTTTATTATAGAAAGGGCAAGTGTTGGAACTTTCCCCAATTCACACACTTTGAGCATTATCAATTATGAAGTAACGGGACAAAATGATGTAGAATTTCCCTTCTATATCAATTATTTGATGCCCGACCACGAACGGAGGAATGATACTACGCGCATGATAATACATGATAGCATTCAATATACATTTGTGTTTGGAGCGGTAGTAAAATCAGGTGCTACACTGACAAGTCCTAGTAGTGGTACTGGTAAGTATGAAATAAATGCAGCGTTAATTAAAGATGATTTAAAGTACAACCGTGCCAAAGTTACCACCACAGATATTGAAATAGAATTTGACAACCAATCTATTGCGGTCAATTCGGGCGAGATAGAGATACCTGATATGCTCAAACGTATAGACCGATTGTACTTTGAGAAGGATGGTACCGATAGTGTCAAATTTACCATATCCGACCCCGGTTTGCCCATACCATTCAAAGACGGTAGCGAGGTGGTACTCACTTTCCCAAGTGTATTCCAATTTGATAATCCTGCAATAGGTACTTTTAATAATAACGCATGGGCAATACCGGCAAACAAACTATTTGGTGCGCATGCTTTGCATATCCAATCCCTTGACTTTGCCAAGGATGGACAGGCCGGCACCACTATTGAACTTGATGTCAATGGCAAAATGCTTTTGTTGAATGATAGCATTACCATCACATCGCCCAATCACCTCTACCTGCAAGGCTCTTTGTGGAGTGAAGAATTGGACAATTTGAAAGACCAAGAACTCCGCATTGCAGCCCAAGAAACCAATTTGGAAGTAAAAAGCGTAACGGCTATTGTGAGTCCTAAAATAGACCCAATGCATCAAGGTATTGAGTTGGCATCGGGCTTGCCCGACTTTTTGAAGAGCGACAGCACCAATTTGGCACTGCAAAATTCTGTGATTAGGCTCTCTATTGACAACCCAACCAGCATTCAACTCAAATTGGAAACCGATTTTCGCGGCGACGACGGCAACCCGATTGAGGTTAATTTGGATATTGCTGCCGGTGAGACCTCTAAATTTTACGTAGCCGAAAAGAATCATCCCACCGAAGATGGGGTGTATAAAGAGGCTAACATTCCCGGTCTCATTGCCACCTTGCCCGACAGCATTTTTGTGGATGTAACACCCACAGTGGATACGCTCACCCCTATCGATATTGATTTGGCGGATTTGGCCACAGACCAAGAAGTGAAGGTACATTACGAGGTGGACGTGCCGCTTGATTTGGGTCCCGGTTTCAAAATAGCCTACAAAGACACCGTGAAAATAGGCGACGGTTTGAAAGTGCTTGACGATTACAAAGCCTCCGCTACCTTAGAATTGCTCATGCACATTATCAACACGATGCCATTGGGTCTCGATTTGCACGTGTATCCTTTGGACGAAAACGAGGTGCCTCTTGACCTCAATATAACAATTACAGGCAAAATACCTGCATCAGGCGAGGATATTTTGTCGCTCTCTTTGAGTGAGAAAAAAGACAAACCCGGCGAATTGGCAAAATTATATCATCTCGGCTTGGAGGTAATTGCCAAATCGAGCGAAGTGGGCGGGGTGCTCAAAGACGACCAATATGTGATTATCAACATTGGCGCCAAAGTGCCGGGCGGCGTTACGGTCAATGTAGAAGATTTTTTGAATAAATAATTTTAATCATTCAAAGTATAATTTCATTGAATATCAAACAAACTCGAACTCTTTAACTTGTATCAAATGCAACACCGTATTTACAAATTGATAGTAGCCACCCTATTTTGCTGTTGTGCTCTAAGTGGCGAGGCACAAACAATTCGCAATGGTTATTTTTTGGAGCGTATGCCCTACCGCTACCAATTGAACCCTGCCTTGATGAATGACCACGGCTACTTTGCGCTGGGCATTGGCAACATCAATGTTGCCTTGCAGTCCAACTTAGCCCTCAGCACTTTTCTTTATCCGGGCAGCGAGGGTAAAGTGATAACTTTTTTAGACCCCAGCGTATCGTCCAAAAAGTTTTTGGGTAAACTCAACAAAACCAACGAAACGCGCGTTGCCATTGATTGGGATATTCTCTCGTTTGGTTTTTTTGCGTGGGGCGGCTACAATACCTTTGGGGTAAGTGCTCACGGCGTTTTGCGGGCTGATATTCCCAAGGACTTGTTTGCATTTATGAAAAACGGAATGGATAATCCCAACGGTACATCTTACGATATGGGTGGAATGAAAGCCAAAGGTTATCTCTACACCAGCATTGCATTTGGGCACGCGCGCCCCATCAACGACGAACTTACCATAGGCGCAACGCTCAAAGTGTTGCAGGGTGCCGCCAATGTGGATGCAGGCATATCCGATTTTAGCCTCTCGATGTCGCCCGACAAGTGGTCGATAAAAATGAGTGCAGATGCCGCACTATCTTTGGCGACAGGTGGAAAATTCATAACTGATGGCGATGGCTTAATACCATTGGACGGTATCCCTGTAGAGGATTACGAAAATTTTGGCGTTGGCAGTATTATGCGCAAGATGGGTTTTGGCTTGGCTGCCGATTTGGGTGCTACCTACCAATTGCTGGAAAATTTGCAATTGTCGGCAGCCCTCACCGACCTTGGTTTTATTAGATGGAAAAAGCCATTATATGCTTCCACTAACAATACTGTGATTGAATTTGACGGCATCAAAAACGCCGACCCTTTGGATAGCGAGTGGAAGGTGGAGGATGCTTTTGATGAAATTATAGACCAAATCGAGGGCATGACCGATGTCCGCCCCGGCGATGCCCCCAAGAGTAAAACTACTACCTATCTCAACAGTAACCTACGTTTGGGCGGCGAATATGCCTTGCTCAACAAACGCTTGTCGCTGGGATTGCTTTCTACTACACGTTTTGCGGGCGGTGCCACTTCCACCGAATTGATGGGTGCGGTGAACCTCAAGTTTTTGCGCTCGTTCAATTTTGTGCTCAATGCTTCCACCTCTACCTTTGGCAACTATTGGGGTTTTCTGCTCAACTACGCACCTCGTTATATTTTGAATATCTACATCGGTGCCGATTATTTGCCCTTCCAATTTGTCAAAGTTCGAGGTATTGGAGTTCCTGTGGTTCCCAACACCTTATCGGCACAGGTCAATTTTGGAATCACCATTCCGCTGGGACGCAACAAATTGAAGGAGAAAAAATCACTCTCACTGTTTGAAGACCTGAGCGATATGGAAATTATACAACGCGATGAGCACGAAAGATTGGAAACACAAGCAGAAAAGCAGAGCACACAGAACCAACAGGTATTGGATAATATGAAAAAGGAAGCCGGCATTGTGGATGCCGATGTGCTGCGCAAAGAAGAAGAAAAACGAGCAGAAGAATAGATAATATGTTTGAAGTATTTTTTGACTTTTTTCAACTCTTGTTTCCCAATCGTTGTGAGGCTTGCGGCACCCATTTGGTCAAAGGCGAGCAAGAGATTTGCCTGCATTGCCAGCAGCAAATACCCAAAACCCACTATTGGCAACAGAAAGGCAACATTGTAGAACAATTTTTTTGGGGGCGCGTGCCCATCGAAACAGCGAGTTCCTTTTTTCATTTCAGCAAAGGCAGCAAGTATCGCAAGTTGCTGCACAACCTCAAATACAATCATAGCCCGCAAATAGGCGTGGCATTGGGCAGCCTCTATGGTGCCGAACTCAAAGCCTTGCCCCACTATGCCGACTTGGCAGCCATTGTGCCTGTGCCCTTGCACCCCAAGCGGTTCAAGCACAGAGGCTACAACCAGAGCGAACGCATTGGCTATGGTTTGTCGCAAAGTATGCAAGTGCCCATGTTTGACGACGCCATAGTGCGAGCGCGCTACAACGAAACACAAACCAAAAAGAACAGAGAAGAGCGGCTGCAAAATGTGCAAAACATATTTGCCGCAAGCAACACCGTGCAACACTTGCAAGGCAAGCACGTGCTCGTAGTGGACGATGTGCTCACCACAGGCGCCACCTTAGAAGTGTGCATCCAAGCCCTGCTGCAAAGCGTGGACTGCCGCGTGAGCGTGGCTACGCTGGCGGTAGCAAGATGACAATGAACAATGAACAATGGACAATGAACAATGGACAATGGACAATGGACAATGAACAATGGACAATGAACAATGAACAATGGACAATGAACAATGGACAATGAACAATGGATATGCGACAACCCGTAGGGTTGAATTTGAAACTTGAAACCTGAAACTTGAAACTCTTACCCCCCACCTTCCGGATATTTACTTTGGGTTGTAAACTCAATTTTGCGGAGAGTGCTGCTATTGCGCAGGGCTTGTGTGCTATTGGTTTGCAGGAAGTGCCTGCCAAGGATGTTGCCGATGTTTGCATTATCAATACTTGTGCGGTAACACAGGTGGCAGAGAAAAAGAGCCGGCAAATCATTCAAAGAATCACTCGGCAAAACCCGCAGGAGTTAGTGGTGCTCACAGGTTGCTATGCTCAGTTGCAAGCGCAACTTTTGCAAACGATGGTGCCCACAGGCATAGTTGCCAACAAAAAAGAAGTGGTGCAACAAATAGCCCAACACTTTGGCATCGCATCGGCAAAGCAAGGTACAGCGTTCTTTGTGGCACATTCGCTGGGGCATCGCACACGCTCGTTTTTGAAAGTGCAGGATGGTTGCGACTACCATTGCACCTACTGCACCGTGGCGCGGGCACGCGGTGCCAGCCAAAACCCGCCCATTGCTACACTATTGGAACAAGCCAAAACCATTGCTGCATCGGGGATAAAAGAGATTATACTAACCGGCGTTAACATTGGTGATTTTGGCAAGAGCACCGGCGAAACCTTGCTGCAACTCATCCGGCAATTGGAGGCAGTGCAAGGCATAGAACGCTACCGCATTTCGTCCATAGAGCCTAACCTGCTCAGCAATGAGATGATAGACTTTGTGGCAGCCTCGCCCAAGTTCTTGCCCCACTTTCACATCCCCTTGCAATCGCCTGCGAGCCGCATCCTGCAAGTGATGCAACGCCGCTACACCGCCGATTTGTTTGCCGCCAAGATAGCCTGCATCTTGCAAAAGATACCTCAGGCATTCATTGGAATAGATGTAATAGCGGGGTTTCCAACCGAAACAGACGAGGAGTTTAGAGCAGGAGTGGAGTACTTGAAGGCGCTGCAAGTAGCGTATTTGCACGTGTTTCCGTATTCCAAACGTCCCCACACACCAGCCATAGAGTTGCCGCAGGTGCCGCAGCACACCATTACACAACGCACCGCACAATTGAACGCATTGTGCCAAACGCTGCATCGTGATTTTTACCACAAACACCTACACTCCACCGCAGCAGTACTGTTTGAAGGCAGCAACAAAAACGGCACTATGACCGGATTTACCGAGAATTATATCAAAGTAGAAATGCCCTACAACACGGCTTGCATCAATCGGATTGTGCCTGTACAATTGTGTGCAATTGCGGACAACGGCAATGTTGTTGGCTCAATAGTTGAGAGTTGAGAATTGAGAGTTGAGAGTTGAAACCTTGAAACCTTAAACATTGAAAAAGATTAACATCATTACGCTGGGGTGCTCCAAGAACATTGTGGATAGCGAGCGGTTGGCAATGCAGTTGCAGCAGGGCGGATACCTGCTGCTGCACAATAGTCCGCAGCCCGCGCGCATTACTATTATCAACACCTGCGGGTTTATTAACGATGCCAAAGAGGAAGCCATTGACACCATTTTGCAATGCGTGCAAGCCAAACAACGCGGCGAGATAGAGCAACTCTTTGTGATGGGCTGCCTTGTGCAACGCTATGCCGACGCACTGCGCAAGGAGATTCCGGAGGTGGATGAGTACTTTGGTGTGAACAGTTTTGCCGCTATTTTGCAGCAACTCAATGCCGCGCAACGCGATGCATTGCACACGCAACGGCTGATTTCGACCCCGCAACATTATGCCTACCTCAAAGTGGCAGAGGGCTGCAATTGGCACTGCGGCTACTGTGCCATTCCGCTCATACGCGGCAAATATGTATCGACTCCCCTGCCCGATTTGTTGCAGGAGGCTACGAGCCTTGCTGGGCAAGGCGTGCGCGAATTGATGTTGGTGGCACAAGACCTCACCTACTACGGATTAGACCTCTACCACAAACGCAGCATTGCCCCATTGGTGCACAGTCTTAGCCAAATTGAAGGCATCGAATGGCTGCGGTTGCACTATGGTTATCCAACACAATTCCCTCGCGACTTGATTGACGAAATGCACGACAATCCTAAGGTTTGCAAGTATCTGGACATTCCATTTCAGCACATCAACGATGGTGTGTTGCAAAGGATGCAACGCGGGCACAGCCAAAAGGACATCTTGAACTTGATTGAAACCCTACGCCGGCGTTGCCCTGACGTGGCTTTGCGCACTACCCTATTGGTGGGCTACCCCAACGAGGACGAAGCGGCATTTGAAGAACTGCTGCGGTTTGTGCAAGATGTACGCTTTGAACGCTTGGGCGTATTTGCCTACAGCGAAGAGGACGGAACCCACGCCGCCACTCATTATGCAGACAATGTGCCCGCCGCAGAAAAGCAACGCCGTTGCGACGAAGTGATGCGCCTGCAAAGCCGCATTAGTGCACAATTGAACGAAGCCAAAGTGGGCAAAACATTCCGCGTAATTGCCGACCGCATCGAAGGCAAATACACCATAGCCCGCACCCAATATGACTCCCCCGAAGTAGATGGCGAGGTGCTAATAGCCGACACATCGTTGCAAGCGGGTGCGTTTTATCAGGTAACAATTACTTCTGCTAATGAGTTTGACTTGTTTGGGGAGTTGAGAGTTGAGAATTGAGAGTTGAGAGTTGTTTGCAACGGGCGTTGCAGGCACCCTGCAACGAGCGTTGCAGACACCCTGCATCGGACGATGCAGCCCCCCTGCAACGGGCGTTGCAGGGGGGCTGCATGGTTCGTTGCAGACCTACTGCACTGTTAATAGGTGGTCAAAGGTTACGCTGCGCGGCTCTTTGAGTATTACCCCACCGCTACCGCTGAACTGAGTCGTTACCTCCAATCGGTACGCCCCTGCTGCCAGCGCGGGTATCACAATGACCAACTCGCTGGGGTTGTTGGTTACTATCTCCGAGACGTCCACTTGGGTGGTGGTGCTGTCCGATTCGGCTATGAAGTAGATGCCGTTGAGACCGTTGTCGCCGGCTACCTTTATCTTGTGCCCGCTGATTTTGAGGTTGCGGTTGGGCGTAAGGATGTCATTGATGGAGCCTGTTTTGACGTCGAGCACTTGGGCAATGTACATCCCCGACTCGGCAAGACCCAGCATATCCACCTGCACCAAAGATAACTCTTTGCGCAACTCAACGCCTTGCTGCATCTCAAACAACACGCGGTGGCGGGTGGGGTCAAAGTGGTCGTTGGGAGCGTTGAACACCCCTTTGATGTGGGGCGCAGCCGAGAACCAGCCTGTGTTGACGGCAAAGCCATCGCAAAGGCGATAGCCCATCTCTTTGAAGAACAGGTTGGTGGCGTGTTCCATTGCCGATGCAGAAACGTCTGCACCGCCGCGGCTTGCCGCGCTTTCGCAGATGTCTTTGATGCTCAAAGAACGCTCTGCACTTACCCTCGCAATGTAGTCGTAGGGCGATTCGGTGAGCGCATTGTGGTACAAGTGCGCCTTGATTGTGTGGAGTGTAGCCATAATTTAATAAATAAAAATTAAAGAATAAAAGACGTATTGGCGGCAAAGTTAAGTAAAAGATTTGAAATAACAAGTGCAAGTGCACAAGTTCATTACTTGGGCGGAAAGTCAATGGAGTAGTGCAATCCGCGACTTTCGCGCAGCGCCATTGCTTCTTTGATGATGAGGTAGCCAATTTGTATCAAGTTGCGCAACTCGCACAGCGACTGCGTGAGCGTGGAGCGGCGATACAAGGCTTCGGTTTCTTTGTAAATGATGCCCAAGCGGTTGAACGCCCGCGCCAAGCGCAGGTTGCTGCGCACAATGCCCACGTAGTAACTCATTATTTGCTGCACCTCTTTGTAGTTTTGTGTAATGAGCACCATCTCTTCGGGGTAGGATGTGCCCTCGTAATCCCAATCGGGGATGTCGGTGCGAATGCTTACGCGGCGCAGGTTGTGGAGGGTGTCCTGCGCGGCTTTGTGGGCATACACCACCGCCTCCAAAAGCGAATTGGAAGCCAACCTATTGGCACCGTGCAAGCCCGTGCAAGAGGCTTCGCCAATGGCATACAAGTGCGCTATAGACGACTGCCCATTTGGGTTAACGCGAATGCCGCCGCAAATAAAGTGGGTAGCAGGAGCCACAGGTATCATCTGTTTTGTAATGTCTATGCCCAACGAAATGCACTTCTGGTAAATCATCGGAAAGTGTTTCTCTATCTCGCTTGCCGACTTGTGTGTAACATCCAAATAGACGAAGTCATCGCCGCGCAATTTCATTTCGTTGTCGATGGCGCGCGCCACCACATCACGCGGTGCCAGCGAGCCGCGCGGGTCGTATTTGTTCATTAGTTCGTTGCCGTCTTGCGTGCGCAAAATGCCGCCAAACCCGCGCATAGCCTCAGTAATAAGAAACGACGGACGCTCGTTGCCAATGTACAAAGCAGTGGGATGAAACTGCACATAAGCCATATTCTCCACCACGCCCTTGGCGCGATACACCATAGCAATGCCGTCGCCCGTTGCCACCGGCGGGTTGGTGGTGGTGTGATACACGTTGCCGATGCCGCCCGTTGCCACCACTGTGTTTTTGGACAAGAAGGTCTCTACCTTGTTTGTCTTCAAGTCCACCACGTATGCGCCGTAGCAGTCAATATTGGTGTGATAGCGCCGCACCATTTGCCCCAAATGATGTTGTGTGATGAGGTCAATAGCAAAACAATGTTCGCGTATTTCGATGTTTTGGTGGGCACGCACTGCTGCCGTCAGGGCGCGTTCTATCTCGGCTCCGGAGGAGTCTTTGTTGTGCAAAATGCGATGTTCGCTGTGCCCGCCCTCGCGTGCCAAATCAAAGGAGCCGTCGGCAGACTTGTCAAACTGTGCACCCCAATCAATCAACTGTTGAATTTGTGCAGGTGCTTCTTTGACCACCATCCGCACCACGTCCTCGTTGCATATCCCCGCGCCGCACAGCAGGGTATCGGCAACGTGCTTTTCAAAACTATCGGCATTGTTGGTAACGGCAGCAATGCCTCCCTGTGCATACTGCGTGTTGCTTTCCTCCAATGTGCTTTTGGTAATGAGTGTAACCTTGCCGTGCTGCGCCACCTTGAGCGCATAACTCAAGCCCGCCGCACCGGAGCCGATTACCAAGAAGTCAGAGATGTTGTTCATAAGATAAAGGTTTAATGTTTCAATCGTAGGGGCGGGTTTCAAACCCGCCCGTACAGGTTCCGGTTTCAATCGTAGGGGCGGGTTTCAAACCCGCCCGTACAGGTCGTAGGGGCGGGTTTCAAACCGCCCGTACAGGTTCAGGCAACCCCTACTGCGTCTTGCAATAACGTTTAATAACATTGTAAGCGGCTTTGGCGCCCAGTTCTCCTGCTTTGCTCATATCCAAGCAGCCTTTGTTGGTGTCGTGCATATAAATTTGTATGAGTCCGCGATTGTAGTATGCATCGGCAAAGTAGGGATAGCGTGCAATGGCGGCATTGTAGTCTTCAATGGCTTCGGGCATTTGGTTGGAGTGGCATTTCAAGTTAGCGCGGTTGTAGTAGGCGTAGGCAAACGACGGCAGCAGTGCAATGGTCTTGTTCAGTTCCTCAATGGCTTCGCTGTAGTCGTAGGTGCGCGACACCGTCTGGTGGTTGCTTTGCAGCGTCGATGTGCTATGGTTCTCCACCACAATGGTGGTAGTTTGCTGGTGGTCGATGTTGGACACAAAGTCTATCATCTGGCTCTGCGCCACGCTGTAGGCAAAGTGGTAGAACGGGTTTTGCGGCTCGCCTGCAATGGCTTGCTTGTAGAAGTTGAGCGAAGCATTGTACATATTTTGCTCCGATAGCAGCGATGCTTTTGCAAAGTAACCCATTCCGTTTTGGCAGGCAAGGCTGTCGGAGAGCGCGTTGGCGCTTTGTTCCCATTGCTTGCGCTCGGCGGGTGTGCGCGTGGGAGTGCTTTGCAGCACACCAATTTGCCAACGTGTGTGTTGCCGCTTCCACTGTTCCAATGCCTCGTTAAAGTATATCTTGTTGTAATCCTTTTCGGCAGGCACCACTGCCCCAATAGCAATGTGGTACAGGGGTTGCAGCGTGATGTCGGCGCGCTGGTACTGCAACAAGTCGGACGAGAACTCTTTGTTGCCAAAGTCGGCATCAAACGCCACCAAGTTGTTGTATTGGCGGCTGGTGTCGGCAAACGAACTGCCCTCATCGTGCTGCATTTTCTTTTGATGCTCGGTAATCTTCTTTTGTGCAATATCGTAGTCTGCTCTTGCGCCCTGCCAATCGTTATTCTTGCGTTTGGCGTGCGAGCGGTTGAGGTAGGCATTGGCAAAGTCGGGATACAGTTCAATGGCTTTGCTATAATCTTTGATGGCATCACGCACCTTGCCCACTTCCATCAACACGGCAGCGCGGTTGTAGTAAATGAGCACATTGCTGGGGTTGATTTCGGAGGCTTTGTTGTAGTCCTTCAACGCTTTGTCGTAGTCGCCTATTTGTGCGTGCATCAACGCGCGGTTGTAGTAAATAAGGGCATTGTAGGGGTCAATGCTCAGCACTTTGTCTAAGTCTTTGAGTGCAGCAGCAATGTTTTTGGTATTGTAGAGCGTGATGGCTCTAAAATAATAGTTGAGGCTGCTGTTGCTATCAATTGCAATGGCTTTGTCAAAGTCTTGCAATGCCAACGGGTACTTCTCTTGCATAGCATACACTCTGCCGCGCCGGCTAAATCCATCGGGGTCAAACGAGTTGATGGCAATGGCACGTTCGTAGTCCTGCAATGCCGCTGTGGTGTCCTTCAAAAAGAGGTAGCACGTTCCCCTATTGAGATAACCATCGCCGGCTTTGGGGTTGTTGCGCAAAAAGGTATTGTAGTTGTCCAACGCAAGGTCAAACTGTTGCAAGTAAAAGTAACTCACGCCGCGGCTGTAGTAGATAGCCGACAACTCCGGTCGCAGCGTAGCAGCCTCGTCCAAGTCTTTGAGCGCCTCAGCATGATGCCCCATACTATTGCGCACCACCGACCTATAAAAGTAGGCGTAGGTGAACACCGGATTGAGTGTAATGGCGTGATTGAAGTCAGCCAACGCCCCCCAAGTGTCGCCCAAGTTGTGTTTGGCAATGGCGCGAAGGTAGTAGGCATCGTACATGCCGGTGTCCACTTTGAGCAGCAGGTTAAAACTCTCTATGGCAGAGTAGTACTTGCGTTCAATCAAGTCGCCGGTACCTTTGCCAAAGAAATACTCTTTGTTGATTTGTGCGCCAAGCCTTGCCGGCACTGCCATTGCAGCCAACAACAGCAAGCCCCCACACAGGTATATTTTGATTTTGTTATGCATCATTAGTATTATTCACTATTGTATTATTCACTGGTTTCAACTTCGTTTGTTACAGTATCCGTTTCCTTGTGCACCACAGGAAATGCCTCCAAGTAGTTCACTTTGATTTGCTTGATGTCTTTTACATTCTTGTACCAGCCCGTCTTGAGCAACTTGTTCATCATTTCATACACTTGCTCTTGCCGCTCGCGCATATATTTAGAGGGCGCGGCAGGGTTAAATCTTTTGGGGTTGGGCAGCGCAATGGCTATCATCATAGCCTCGTCCATCGTGAGGTCAATGGCTTGCTTGTGAAAATAATGCTCGGCAGCAGCACCAATGCCATACACATTCTCGCCCATCTCAATCACATTGAGATAGACCTCCATAATGCGCTCTTTGCCCCAAACAAATTCCACCAACACCGCCAGCACCAACTCGGCGCCCTTGCGTGCCCACGTGCGCTCAGGCGACAGAAAAACATTCTTCACCGTTTGCTGCGTAATGGTGCTCGCGCCATAAACCTTGCTGCCGCGCTGGTTGCGGTCTAAGGCATATTGGATGGCTTCAATATCAAAACCGTAGTGAAAGAAAAAGTTATTGTCCTCGCAAGCAATTACCGAGCGTATGATTTCGGGCGATATTTTGTCCAATGGCAGCCATTTCTGTTGTGGAACAATGCCTGTCTTTGTGTACTCGCTCTTCATCAGCGGGGTAATGTGAATGGGCTGTGTGCGCAAATTCCAAAGCACAGCCACACCCGCCAACATCACGGCAAGCAGCAGCACAGATGCAATCTTTATGACTTTGAGCATAATCAACTGCGCATAGTATAAAGGTTTTAAATAGATGGTTTAATAAGTTATATGTTGTGTCTTTGAAAAACTATTTTCTAATATGTACAATAAGTTTCAAACCTGTTACTTTAATTTTGCCAACGCATAATAGTAAGCCCCCAACTCAATAGCCTGCTCGGTGCCCAGCACGCTCACGCCAACGCCTGTGCGCTTCACAGGGTCGTAGTCAACGGTGATGTCGGTTTGCGGCACCACAATTTTTCGGTTGCTGCCGCGCAAAAAACTATTGCGCGAACGTTCTTCCATCAAATTAAAAGCCGTGAGTTCGGTGCGAATGACCGGCTCGCCCTCAATAGTGTTGAAAGTACTATTGATTTCTTCTACCAAACTATTCAAAAAAAATTGATTGGCATCGGCTACCACGCCGCCTATAACCACCAACCCATCTACCACGCAAAGAATGTTGGCAATGCCGTCGCCCAACACTTCGCCCAAAACGGCAAATGACTGCTGGGCTGCATCCCTGTTGCCGTCTTGCTTGCCGAGCGCAATGTTATGAACATCTTGCATGGTGAGATTGCCCACCGCGTTGGACAACTCTTTGTAAACCCGCACCACGGCTTGACTATTCACGCTGTCTTCAAAAATGGTGTCGCCAATTTTTTTACTGCGCATACACCAAATTTCGGTGCTGGCAGCGTTGTCGCCTATGTGCATTTGTCCATCCACCACCAAACCGCCGCCGGCACCTTTGCCCAACATTATACCAATCAGGTTGCGGTAGCGGCGCGATGCTCCCGATTCTTTGAGCAGACCATTGACTTTGGGCAACAAGCCCGCCATAGCCTCGCCGTAGGTGAATAAGTCGCCGTTGTTGTTGATGAAAGTGGGGATAGAAAATTTGTGTTCCAAAAAATCTTTGAGGGCTACTCCCCCTTGAAATACAGGGAAATTGGGCAAGTCGCCAATAATTCCATTGGGATAATCGGCAGGACCGGGAAACGCAAAACTAATGGCATCGGGGCTTTGCGACAATTGACCTTGGGCTTTTGAAAAACCTTCCACCAACAAGTTGAGATACACATTGAGGTCAGAGCGGTCGGGCGTGAGTTGCACTCCCTCAATAATTTTTTTACCCTCCTGCATTGCCCCAAATGTAAGGACATCCTGCTCGGCAACAAAGGTGAGGATTATGCTATTGTTATTCAAAGTTTCAAAAATTTAAAGTTTCATTATCCATTATTCATTGTTCATTGTTCATTATTCATTGTTTCCCTCCCACCACCACCACAAATTCTCCTTTGGGTTCTTTTTGTGTAAAGTGCACAAGCAATTCGGCGAGGCTGCCGCGCACGGTTTCTTCATATATTTTGCTGATTTCGCGCGATACCGATGCTCGGCGGTCTGCTCCCAGCACGGCGGATAGTTGTTCCAACAATTTTACCACACGGTAGGGCGATTCGTAAAAAATCATTGTCCGCTCTTCGTTTTGCAATGCCAATAGGCGGCTTTGCCGTCCTTTTTTTTGCGGCAAAAATCCTTCAAAACAAAATTTATCACACGGCAAACCCGAATCAACAAGAGCGGGTATGAGGGCGGTAACCCCCGGCAAACATTCTACCTCCACCCCTTTGGCAATGCAAGTGCGCACCAACAAAAAGCCCGGGTCGGAAATGGCAGGCGTGCCTGCATCGCTCACCAATGCTACGTTTTTGCCCATCGCAATGCGCTCGGCAATGCGCTCCACAGTTTGATGTTCGTTAAATTTGTGATACGATTGCAAGGGGGTTTCAATGCCAAAATGTTTCAACAAAAATCCTGTTGTGCGCGTATCCTCTGCCAATACCAAATCGGCTTCTTTGAGTATCCGCAAAGCACGCATAGTAATGTCCTCCAAGTTGCCAATGGGCGTGGGAACAAGGTACAATTTACAACTATTTTTTGCTAAATTATTGTTCATAATTCATCGAAAATCTATTTATGGTTTCGCTGCCGCTGCACTTCAAACAGCAGCACGCTGGCGGCAGCACTCACGTTGAGCGAGGCAATGCGCCCCACAAGCGGAATTTTAATAAGACTGTCGGCAACCTTTATTACCTCTTGCGAAATGCCGCTCTCCTCCGAGCCTAAAACAAGCGCAGTGGGCAGTTCAAACTGTGCCTCATAAATGGTAGTAGCCGATTTTTCGCTGGCGGCAACCACCTGCACACCGCACTGGTGCAGCAAAGTAATGGCATTGTACAAACTTTTGACCCGACACACCGGCACCAAATTCAACGCACCCGCCGAAGTTTTCATTGCATCGCCGTTGATGGGAGCCGCGCCCGCGCTGGGAATCACAATAGCGTCCACGCCTGCGCATTCGGCAGAGCGGGCAATGGCACCAAAATTGCGCACATCGGTAACATCGTCCAACAGCAGCACAAAAGGCACTTTGCCCGCCTCGGCGGCAGCAATCAAAATTTCCTGCAAATCGGCATATTCTATGAGCGATGCAAATGCCACCAAACCCTGATGGTTCTTGCGTGTGAGGCGATTCAATTTTTCGATGGGAACATATTGATAGGGCACTTTGTGCTGCAATAGCAAAGGCTCCAACTCTTGCAAAGCCGCGCGGTCAAAGCCTTTTTTTATCAGCACTTTGTCAATTTCTTTGCCTGCCAACAATGCCTCCACAATGGGGCGGACACCAAATAGCAAATTGTGAGGTTCGGGTGGACGAGAGGGATAGAGCATTTTTCAATCAATTAAATCAAAACAATTGTGCAGTTTCTTTTTTGAGCATCTCTATGGTGGGATGCGTGGGCTGCGGCTGTTGCACATATTCCTGCACAATAAGTTGCGCCAATTGCAGCGACGAATTAGTAGGCTGCGTTTGCATTGCCAGCGCATTAATGCTGCGTATCACATCGTTTTTGGCGAGCACAATTTGCTGCCACACCTCTTGCGATACATAGAGTTGCTGCGAGAGGTTGTGCTCAAATTCGCTGCGCACGGCAGCAATCAGAGCAGCGTGTAAGTTAGCATTGGTGGGGTTTTGGGCTTGCAAGCGCAACACCAATGCTTCGGGCGAAATACGTTCCAAAAATAGTATCAGGCGCTCGTAGGCTTGCAGGCGCAGCGGCAGGGTAATGCGTTTGCCCTCCATCAGCAGTTCCACATTGCGGCGGCTACTCTCGGCACGCAGCATTTTTTGCAGCACAAAAAACACGCCCCCCAACACCAACACGCCCGCTATCAGCGATGCCAACAATGATTCAAGCATAGTTAAAACTTAGTTGAATTACACAAAAATAATACGAATTTTAAAATTACGAAGGTACAAAAAATTCCAATATACTTGCTTACAATAATGATTTTTATTTTGTTGAGATATTAAAAAAGTATCATTTTGTGTTAAAATCAAAAAAAAGTATCATTTTGTGACGAGGGTATCAATTTTTATTCTTACCTTTGCATTCGTGTTTACAATATTTTTAACCTCTAATTTTTAGTATTATGAAAAAAGTTTTATTAGTAGTTGCCGTTGTAGCCTGTGGCGCGGCTGTAGTAATGTCCTCTTCTTGCAAAGGGAAAGACGATGGTGATGCCAAAACATACTCTTGCTCCTGCCCAAATACTGCAAAGGCACCTGCATCAGGCTTGACTGAGGCACAAAAAAATACCTATGAGACCGAGTGTGCACAAACGAATCTTACCTCGTTGGCA
>BNTQ01000016.1 GCA_025996715.1 Bacteroidia bacterium
ATTATGAAAAACACATTTAAAATAATCGGTACAGCCGTCATACTTTTGGGGCTGGCATCTTGCGTAAAGGATTTGGACGTAAAGCCCATTGACCCAAATATCGTGCAGGATTTTAACCAAGAAGCAGTGTTTGCCAAAATATACGGTACGCTGGGGCTTACAGGGCAAACGGGACCCGATGGGGATGGCGATGTGGACGGGTTGGACGAGGGCACCTCTTCTTTTTACCGTATGATGTGGGAACTTAACGAGTTTCCCGCAGACGAGATATGGTGGGTGTGGGATTCGGACGTAGGACTTGCCGACATACGTGCCTGCGCGTGGACATCGAGCAACCCTCTCGTTAAAGGGCTATATTATCGCTTGTATTTTGACATCACGTTGTGTAACCTGTTTTTGAAAGAAACCGCTACTGCAAGCGATGAAAATACCACCCGACAACGTGCAGAGGTGCGTTTCATCAGAGCGTTAAACTATTTTTATCTGCTTGATATGTTTGGCGACGGAGTGCCGTTTGTTACACAGGTTGGCGTGGTACCCGACAAAATCACACGCACAGATTTGTACAACTGGGTCATCGCGGAATTGCAAGAAATAGAGCCGCAAATGTACGCCGATGATGGTACAAAACCCTACTATCGTGTTGACCAAGCAGCAACGTGGCTATTGCTGTCGCGCCTCTACCTCAATGCTAAAATTTATACAGGTACCGAAGATTATGACAATGCTGCTCTCTACGCGGGCAAAGTTATACAATCGTCCGCTTATGAATTGGCACCCATCTACAAACACTTGTTTATGGGCGATAACGACAAATTGGGGGCTGCATACAACGATGCGTGGAAAGAAATAATTTTGCCTATAGCACAGGACGGAGTACAAACCCAGTGTTGGGGTGGGTCGCTTTTTTTAATTGCGGCTTCGCATTCTAATGGAATGAACCCGTGGGGTTCCTCTGACCAATGGTCTTGTTTTCGCTCAAAACCTACTTTGGTGAACAAATTTTTTGCCAACCCTTCCTCAGCAGGCAGTGGCGATGAAACTACTTTGCCCACCAAAGCCAAAGATGATAGATGCTTATTGGTAAGTAAAGGCTTTACATTAACGGGCGGCGCCACGAGTGGCGATGATGCATTTACAAAAAGTTGGGGTATTGCCAAATTTTCTAATTTGCACGTAAGTGGAGAAGCCACTCACCATGCACAATTTACAGATATGGATGTTCCTCTTTTGCGTAAAGCCGAAGCATATCTGACCTATGCCGAAGCCGTTCATCGTGGTGGAGCCCAAACAGGTGCAGGTACAGCATTAGATGCAGTGAACGAGTTGCGCAAACGAGCCCACGCTCCCGAATGGACAGCAGCAGACCTCACAGATGCCAACTTGCTGGATGAGTGGGCACGTGAGTTTTTTGCCGAAGGCCGCCGCCGCACAGACCTTATACGTTTTAATAAATTTGCAGGCAATGTAAATTATAATTGGGAAGGCAAAGGCAATACGCCCGAAGGACAAAATGTGGATGCCAAGTACAACCTATACCCCATTCCGTATAGCGACCTAATGGCAAACCCCAACTTGAAACCAACAGAAGGATTTTAATTTTTAATTTTTTACATTTTTTTTTAACCCTTTAATTTTTATTTATTATGAAAAGTTTAAAGTATGTAATGAGCGCGGCAGTAGTGTGTCTCGTAGCCGCAGTGTCGTTTGTTGCTTGCAACAAAGACAAAGACACAAAGTCAGGTACGCCTGCTGTAACAAATGTATCGCCTACCAGAGTGGAAAGCGGTTCCGAAATCACCATTCTGGGGTTGAATTTGGGTGCCGTTACAGCGGTAAATTTTGGCACTACATCTCCCATAGAGGTGCTAGCAGCGGCTTTTAAGTCGCAAGCCAACAACAAAATAGTGGTGGCTGTTCCCGCCGGAGTTGTGCTGCCGTGTAAAGTTTCGGTAGTAGTGGGCACAACCTCTTATGCCTACGAAAAGAATTTGAAGGCAAAATTGCAAGGTGTCCCCGAAGTAGAAGCAGATGAGGACAATGTAGTGGTTGTAGCCTACTTCCCAGACGCTTGCGATGGCGGAGAAATAGTTCTACCCGGTAGTTACGCAACATTCGAAAAAGAAGATGGAGAGATTGGTTGGATAGAAGAGCCTGCAGGCATGGTTCATTTTACCCCCATTGCTGGATGGAATAAGTGGTATAAGGCAGTAATGCCTATAAATGCGAGTTCGGGTGGAACAACCGAGGATGGCAGCAACAAAGATTTTCTCGTAGAAGCCAAGCCTGCCCATTTACGTAGCAATGGTAAGTTTGCGTGGAAATATCAAGTAGGCAACAAAGCCAGTGTTACCATAGTGGATAGTTTGGCAACTGCAGATGAAATTAACGTACATGTTGTTGATGCCGGCTCAGAAAGTAAAATTTACTTTCTCTCTACCGAAGAACCTGTGTATTTGAAATTTAGCGGATGGAAAAACGGAGCAGACCCTTGCAACGAGATATTACACGATTATACCTTTACGGTAACAGTACCGGCAAATACACCCGATACAGCAAAGGTTCGTATTGTAGGTGATTTTGAACAAGCCTCGTGGTCGCCCAATGCCGACACTATGATTCTTACCAAGGGTGGTGATGGTAAATACACTATAACTCTTGAAGACGTAGCAGAAGGAACATCCTACAAATATGTTCTGAACGGCATTTGGGACAACGAAGAGGTAACTGCTACGTGCAACGGTCTATCCGCCGACCGTGTAACAACTGCTACAACTAATGTCACTGATGAAGTAGGTGGATGGAAGGGGTATTGCGTGGACAATTCCCCCACTCACAACTACACATTTACGGTAACAGTGCCTGCCAGCACACTTGCGGAGGCAGTGATACGTATCGTAGGCGGCGACCCTATTGGTTGGGATAACGCAGCGACAACGACGATATTGACCAAAGGTGGAAATGGCAAATACAGCATCACACTTCAAGACGTTCCCGAAAACACAGAATATAAATATATTCTTAACGGTGCTTGGGATACCGAAAAAGATGCAGAATGTGCTAATGTTGGCGGTCGCCATACAGGTACCGTTGAGGCTATTGCTGATGAAATAGTCAAATGGGCTGCTGATTGTCCATAATCAGGACGCATTTCATAAAAAAAGCACGGCTTGGGTCGTGCTTTTTTTTGTGGGTATTTGCAATTGCAAAAAATGTTAAGTCCATTTTAGTATGTTTTGCCTAAACCATAGCGCATATACGGGGTCTATAAAACTCACTTCTTCTGACTTCGCCACTGGAACATCCTAAATGGTGTCCCAAAATTTATAAATGAATATATGTCAATAAATTACAAAATCGAACTTTTTTGGGTGAAAACATATCCAAAGTGGTGGTGAAATAATGGATAATGATCAAAATTATTTTTTGAGCCACTTATCCATCTCCTCTATGCCAATGTTTTTGAGGGCTGGCTTGCCTTGCGGGCAAATGTCGGGTTGCTCGCAGGCTTGCAAGTTGGTGTAGAGTTCCTGCATTTCGGCTACGCTCAATACTTTGCCTGCTGTGATGGATGATGCGCCGGCAACGGTTGCAGCAAGGCGTTGCTGTTGGTCTTGTTGGGGTGTTTTTTCTTCATTGTGCAACACCTCCAACAAATCCTCCACAATTTGTTGCGAATTTTTTTTGTTGGCAAACGCCGGTATGGCTTGCACCACAATGGTTTGGTTGCCAAAATCGCTGATGTCCAATCCTGTTTTTCGCAAATCGTTTGCCAACGAAAGCAACAATTCGTAGTCGCCGGGCGAGAGTGCAATAGTTTGTGGAAACAACTCCTGTTGCGCTTCCACATTGCCTTTGAGGTGATGCAAAATTTGCTCATAGAGCACACGCCGATGGGCACGCACTTGGTCTATGACCACAAAACCGGTGGCGGTGGGTGTTACAACATACTTGCCGCCAACCTGCATAAATGCTTGCGTTTGGGTCTCTTCAAGATTCAATTTTGAGGGGACAATTACTTCTTGTTGCCCTGCAAAAAATGGATGCGTTTCGTCGGTGGGCAATGCGTGAAATACGTTGCGCCATTCCTTTTTTTGCCGCTCGCTATCGCTCATTACCTTTGCTGTGAACGGGTTGTAGTCTGGGTTGATGGTAATAGACGGCGGTTTGATGGCAGTATTTTTTTGCAAAATAGGAATGTTGATAGCCTGTGCTCCTTCAAAATTGATGGTGGGTGCCAATGCGTATTGTCCAATGGTGGCGCGGACTGCGGCGTGCAGTTGTTGCCAAATCACAGGCTCGTTTTCAAATTTTATTTCCGTTTTGTTAGGATGGATATTCACATCCACGCGCGTGGGGTCTATTGTCAAATGTAGAAAAAATGCGGGTTCGCAGCCTTCGTCCACCAATTGCTCGTAGGCGCGCACAACAGCATTTCTAAAATATGCACTTTGAAAATATCGTCCGTTCACAAATAAATACTGCTTGTCTTTTTCTTTGGTGGCAGCCTCGGGAGCAATCACAAATCCTTGTATATCAACAACATCGGTAGTAGTGTGCAAATCTAACAATCCATTTTTGAGAGCGTGATTGCTGCTGAACAATTTGATAACACGTTGTTTGGCGTTGCTAATGGGCAATTCCCACACGGGCTTGTCGTTGTTGTAGAAGGCAATGCCCACCTCAGGGTGGCACAATGCCACTCGCCGCAATTCTGTTTCTATAAAACGATATTCGCTGGCATTCGATTTCAAAAATTTGCGCCGTGCGGGCACATTGTACAATACATTTCTTACCGCAATGCTTGTTCCCGCAAGGCAGGCGATGCTTTTCTGCGTCTCCACCACCGAGCCGCGAATGAGCAATTGCGTGCCCATGTCGGTATCGACACGGCGCGTTTTGACCTCCACTTCGGCAACTGCCGCAATGCTCGCCAATGCCTCCCCGCGAAAACCAAATGTGTGCAAAGCAAATAGGTCGTTCACTTCCGTTATTTTGGAAGTGGCGTGCCGTTCAAATGCCAGCCGCACGTCCACCTCACTCATTCCGCTGCCGTTGTCGATGACTTGCACGAGGTATTTGCCCGCATCTTTTATCATCACTTGAATTTGCGTAGCTCCTGCATCCACAGCGTTTTCAACGAGTTCTTTGACCACCGAGGCGGGGCGTTGCACCACCTCTCCCGCTGCAATTTGATTGGCAACGTTGTCGGGCAATACGTGTATGGTGTTGGTCATAACTGTTATGATAACAATCTTGTAAATAAAAATGATAACAAAATTAGTTTTAATTTTTCATTATAGCAATTTCATTTACCTTTGTGCAAGCAAGTATGCTTCTATTTTATTGTAATTTATTGTAAATTAACATATTGCAAGGTTTTGATAATAATTTATTGTCCATCACACATCATTAACGGTAATTTATTTTGTTTGCAAAAAAACTTTTTGAATGGCACGCCCAACACGGTCGCAACCTGCCTTGGCGAGCCGCTAACAACCCTTACAGCATTTGGGTGTCCGAAATTATATTGCAGCAAACCCGCGTAGCACAAGGGATGGCGTACTATCACCAATTTTTGCAGACATTTCCAACCGTGCAAAGTTTGGCAAGTGCTCCTTTGGACAATGTGCTCAAAGTGTGGCAGGGATTGGGTTACTACACACGTGCCCGCAATATGCACCTTGCCGCACAGCAAATTGTGCAACAATACAAGGGTGTGTTTCCAAGCACCTACAACGATTTGCGCACACTGCGCGGGGTGGGGCACTACACTGCTTGCGCCATTGCCTCCTTTGCGTTTGGCTTACCCCTGCCTGCTATTGACGGCAATGCTTATCGTATTTTTACGCGCATTTTTGGCATTGCCACCCCCATCGACACGCCCGATGGGCAAAAGGAAATTCGCGCTTTGGCACAAAAATTGATGGATGCGCAGCAACCCGCCCGCTTCAACCAAGCCGTGATGGACTTTGGTGCTACGCATTGCACGCCCCAAAATCCGCAGTGCCAACAATGCCCTTTTGCCCGCGAATGCTACGCTTGGGGGCATCAAAATGTCGCGCAGTTTCCTGTCAAAAGCAAGCAAATAAAAATTCGCAATCGTTATTTTTCGTACCTCATTATTCGCCACAAGCGCACAAGTTTTGTGCAGCAACGCACGCAGCACGACATTTGGCATTCGCTCTACGAATTTCCACTCATAGAAACCCCAAGAGCGTGTTCGCTAAAAAAATTACAACAAACCAATGAATGGTTACAATTAGTTGATAATCAACAAGTTGCAATTACACCATTACCACCCATCAAGCATATACTTACCCATCAGGTGCTATGGATAAAGTTCTACATCATAGATATACCGCGCGTTGGCGAGTATTTGAAAAACAACACACTGCCGGTTTCCATCTCAAAAATTGTTCAATATCCTATGCCGCAGCCGCTTTGTAAGTTGTTGAATGACAATAAACTATGAAATCGTTAGAGGTTGACATAAAATGATTGGATTTTAGTACGGTAAAAAAAATTAGGACTTGTAGATATTAAAAATAAAATTTGTACTTTTGTGAAACAAATATCTTGTAAAAAAAATTGAATATGAACAAAAAATACGACATTGAACAAGAGGGAGGACTCTTGGCAGGCGTTGAGCCTGACGAAATTATCAGGCGATTTGAAAAACTGCCTGTGAACATTTATCCTACCGAAGAGGAGGGGGCCAATTATGTTGCCGATACCATAGTGGCAGGTGTGAACGCTACCGCCGCGCAAGGCAAACCATTTGTGCTGGGGCTTACCACCGGCAAATCGCCTGTGGGCATCTACCGCAAGTTGCTGGCAGCCTACCGTGCCGGCAAAGTGAGTTTTGAAAACGTGGTGGTGTTTAGCCTCGACGAATTTTATCCCATTGCGCCCGAAGAACGGCAGAGCCGCAATTTTCGCATCCGTGCCGAATTGACCGACCACGTGAACATAAAGCCGCAAAATATCCACATTCCAAACAGCAAACTCAAGTTGGAGGAGTTGTCGTCATTTTGCCGTGATTACGAAAAAACCATCAAAGACTGCGGCGGCATTGACTTGATGCTTTTGGGCACAGGCGCACAGGGGCAGTTGGGTTTTAATGAGCCGGGTTCATTTAGCAATTCGCTCACTCGTTTGGTAATGTTGAGTGCTGCCACTCGCAAAACGCAGTCGAACCTTTTTGGCGGCGTAGAACATACGCCCACACACGCTATTTCGATGGGATTGCAAACCATTTTGGCAGCGCGGCAAATTATTCTCATTGCTTGGGGCGAAGAAAAATCAAGCATTGTAAAGGCTACAACCGAAGATGCTGTGTCGCCATTTATCCCCGCCTCGTGCCTGCAACAGCACGCCAACATTGAGATGGTGATAGACAAAGGTGCCTCCGAAAAACTAACGCGCATTTGCACGCCGTGGTTGGTGGGCACTTGCGATTGGCAACCTAAATTTATTCGCAAGGCTATGCTGTGGTTGTGCAATCTTACACAAAAACCTGTGTTGAAATTGACGCACGAAGATTATTTAGAAAATGGCTTGGGGCAATTGCTCGAAACCGTAGATGGTTACTACAATATCAACATTCGCGTGTTCAACGATTTTCAGCACACTATCACAGGTTGGCCCGGCGGCAAACCCAATGCCGACGACTCTACGCGCCCCGAAAAATCTGTGCCCTTTCCCAAGCGAATCATCATATTTAGCCCGCATCCCGACGATGATGTGATTTCGATGGGCGGCACGTTTTTGCGTTTGGTTGACCAAGGGCACGATGTGCACGTTGCCTATCAAACTTCGGGCAACATTGCAGTGAGCGATGATGTGGTGCGCCAAAATTTGGATATGATACGCGAATGCGGTTTTGGCAACCATTATGATGAGATAGAAAAAATTATTAAGAGCAAGAAAAAAGGCGAACCCGAGCCGCGCGAATTATTGCAACTCAAAGGAGCCATTCGCCGCAGCGAAGCCCGCGCCGCTTGCTGCGAAATAGGCTTGCAACCCGACACGCACGCCCATTTTTTGAATCTTCCTTTTTACGAAACAGGCGGCATCACCAAAGGCGAAGTTACCGACAAGGACATCAACATTATTGTAGAATTGTTGCAGAGCGTGAAGCCGCATCGCATTTTTGCTGCCGGCGACCTGAGCGACCCGCACGGCACGCACCGCGTATGTTTTGAGGCACTGCTGCAAGCCGTCGAAAAAGTGAAAAATGAAAAATGGTTTGCCGATTGCCGCTTGTGGATGTATCGCGGGGCTTGGCAGGAGTGGAGTTTGGATATGGCAGATATGGCGGTACCGCTCAGCCCCGAAGAGGTGTTGCGCAAGCGCCACGCCATTTATCGCCACCTTTCACAAAAGGATATTGTGCCTTTTCCGGGCGATGATGCTCGCGAATTTTGGCAGCGCGCCGAAGAGCGCAACGCCCACACCGCACAAATGTACAACAAAATTGGAATGGCAGAATATCAAGCCATAGAGGTGTTTGTGAGGTTGTTTTAGTGATGCCGTCGCCTGCATAAAACAAAAATGCCTTTTAGAAGTCTTCTCAAATTGTATTATTGTATAATTTTTTTACCTTTGTGCAATGAATAGTATCTTAATTTATTGAAAAAATGTACAGACAAGTCCTCACTCCAAGCCGAGAAAATAACACCTTTGTTATTCCCAACAAATGGTATGGGCAAACCATAGAAATAATGGTTTATCCTGTTTCGCACAACAATGAGCAATCATTAAACACTACTATTAAACAGCAAAAAAGATTTGCATTAGACGCATTGCTTGACCAACATTTGCTTGATTTGTCCGATTTTAAATTTAATAGAGACGAAGCCAACAATTATGAGTAAAGTTGCATTAGATACCAATATACTCATTTATGCTTATGATAAACAAGATTTGCATAAACGAGAGATAGCAAGAGAATTACTTATTTCATCGGCGGTAGTATCGGCGCAAACGGTCTCTGAATATATCAATGTGCTCAAGCGGTTAACCGCACAACCCAAGGATATGATTATCGATTTGTGTATAGAAAGTTTAGCAAATTGCACTATTCAACCTATTAACAAATCTACTTTACTTTTGGCAAAGCATATTATTCATCGCTATGATTTGCAGATTTTTGACAGCATCATTGTAGCCTCCGCGCTTGAGGCAGATTGCAAAATTCTTTATTCGGAAGATATGCGCAATGATATGGAAATAGAAGCACAATTGACTATCATAAATCCTTTTCTATAAATTACTTTCAACAGACTGTCAAAAAAACATTTTTGCTAATGGAACGCATTATTATGGGCATTGACCCGGGCACAACTATAATGGGCTACGGCATCATTCGCATTACGGGCAAAAAAATCGAATTGGTGGTAATGGGCGTGATTGAGTTAAAAAAATATGCCAATCATTACATCAAATTGAAGCATATTTTTGACCGCACGGTGCAACTCATCAGCGAGTATTTGCCCGACGAAATTGCCATTGAGGCGCCGTTTTTTGGAAAAAACGTGCAGAGTATGCTCAAATTGGGGCGGGCGCAAGGCGTGGCAATGGCTGCGGCAGTGTCGCGCGACATTCCTATTTGCGAATATGCACCGCGCAAAATCAAACAAATGATTACAGGAATGGGCGAAGCCAGCAAAGAACAAGTGGCTGCCATTCTCAAAAACACCTTCAACATAGCCCAACTGCCCGATGCCCTTGATGCCACCGATGGCTTGGCGGCGGCACTTTGTCATTACTATGTAACCAGCAACGCTGCCCTCCATCAAATTGAAACGCAAAAAAACGCAATGCAACCCAACCCAACCCAACGAGCGAAGAAAAAAACATCGTGGGAAACATTTGTATCGCAGCATCCTAACAAAGTTCAGGTGTAGTTTGCACAAAATTTGTTTCACATTGCAAAAAAATGTGTATCTTTACCGCTGTACTTTTGCCCCATAAAATGGCTCAAATTGCAAATCCATACGCAACGCACATAGCCAGCCTACAGCAAGATTCGTACAACGATTTCAAAATTTTGTACGAGGCATTTGCGGGCAGGTTGTTTGGTTTTGTGTGCGGTCTCACAAAGTCCAAAACAATAGCCAAGGACGTTGTGCAAGAAACTTTTTTGCGCGTGTGGCTCAACCGAAAAAGCATAGACCCCCAGCAATCGTTCAAATCTTATCTGTTCAAAATTGCACAAAATTTAATCATCGACGGCTTTCGCAGGCAATTGACCCATCCTGTTTTTGACAACTACTTGGACTATTGCAACCAAGTGGAAACCAACGAAAACGTGGAGCAAAAAATCGACTTCGATTTGTTTGTAAAACGTTTGGAAGTTGCCAAATGCAAACTCACGCCCCGTCAGCGCGAAATTTTTGAAATGAGCAAAGAGCAAAACCTTTCTGTGCCCGAAATCGCCAAGCATCTATCCATTGGCGAACAAACCATCTACAATCAACTTTCGGTTGCGCTGCAATTGCTGCGCAAAGAAATTGGCAGTATGATGCTGTTGATGTTTGCTATTTTTTAGGCTTAATGGTCAAAAATGCGATCTTCGTGGTGGTACTGTTGTGCAATATAGAAATTACCATTACCGTCGATGGTAAGACCTGATGGAGCAACAAATGTATGAGGAGCAGCATCCGGATTGGAATTATTACCGCCGTCGGTTTGTTTTTCTATTTCCGTTATCAATTGTTTGACCGAAATAGAATTGCCGGATAGCGTTATTGTTTGTGCATTGGCAACAATTGTAGTGAAATGCAACGCACAAAAAAGCAAAAAGAATTTTAATATCTTCATATCTGTGAGGTTTAAGAGTTTAATGTTGCGCTATTGCTGATAATTATCCTATTATTTTTTTCGTCTTTTTCCATAGCAAACGGATGGATGCGTTGCATCAAGCGAAGCATCCGCAGCATGGCTTGCCGCATCTGTGTCCGCTTGTGCCACAACATAAATTGGGCGTAGCGTGTGCTTGCCTCTTCGCGGTCGTTGGCTTGCTCTGCCAAACCCAGCAATGCCTGCACCGATTGCATTTGGATAAATTCTGCTTCCTCTTTGGACAATACATACTCCTTGATACAATTCTTTTACAAAAAATTGCTACCTTCGCAGTGGTATTATTGTGCAACATTTCATAAAAATTTTCATTCTTTTAATGTATAAAAACTGTGAAAACCGACATCATTATTGCCATTGACGGACATTCGTCGAGCGGAAAAAGTTCGTTTGCCAAAGCCATCGCCGCGCGTTTGGGCTACACCTACATTGACACCGGAGCAATGTACCGCGCCGTTACCCTACACGCTCTGCGGCAAGGCTGGATAGATGCGCAGGGCAACATTAGCAAAGAAATTTTGTTGCAAGCCCTGCCCAATATTAATATACATTTGCAGTACAACGCTGCCGCGCAAAAAAGCGAGGTGTGGCTCAACGGCGAAAATGTGGAAGGCGAAATTCGTGGGCTGCAAGTGTCGTCCAACGTGAGCCGCATCAGCGAAATAGCCGAGGTGCGGCAGCACTTGGCGACACAGCAGCAAAAAATGGGCGAGCACAAAGCCATTGTGATGGATGGGCGCGATATTGGCACGGTGGTGTTTCCGGAGGCAGAACTGAAGATTTTTTTGACCGCCTCGGCAGCAGTGCGCGCGCGGCGGCGTTACGATGAATTGGTGGTGCGCGGCGATGAGGTGGATTATGCTGCCATCGAAAGAAATATCTGCGAGCGCGACTACATTGACGAGCACCGCGCCGTAGCCCCGCTGCGGGTTGCAGGCGATGCCCATTTGTTGGACAACAGCCAAATGACCCCGCAACAACAGATGGAATGGGTAATGGCATTAGTTGAAAAAGTTACGAATTGAACGCATCAAAATTAGTATTTGACATTTTTTTTACTAAAAATTATTATCTATGATTCCATCCTCCGAACTCATTATCAATTCTGATGGGAGTATTTTTCATCTGCATTTGCAGCCGCATCAATTGGCGGATACCATTATTTTGGTGGGCGACCCATCGCGTGTAGAAGTTGTTGCATCACGATTTAGCAAAGTGCACCACAGCGTGAGCAACCGCGAATTTGTTACGCAAACCGGCGAATACAAAGGGCATCCGGTTACCGCATTGGCAACAGGCATTGGCACCGACAATTTGGATATTGTTATCAACGAATTGGATGCGCTTGCCAACATTGACCTCGCCACCCGCGAGCCAAAAGCGCAGCACCGCCAACTCACGCTATTGCGCTTGGGCACTTCGGGCGCATTGCAACCCGATATTGCGCTGGGCAGTTACGTGAGTTCGCACGTCTCTATTGGGTTTGACGGCTTGCTCAACTTTTATGCTCATCGCAACAGCATTTCGTTGTTGGAAATGGAGCGTGCTTTTTGCGACTATGTGCAATGGAATCCGCTATGCGCCAAGCCTTATTTTGCGCCCAACAGCGAGCGGTTGATAAAACTTTTTGCCGACAGCACAGTGGAGGGAATGACCGCCGTTGCATCGGGTTTTTATGGACCGCAAGGACGTGTGTTGCGCCTGCCTTTGGCCGACCCAAAGTTGAACGAAAAAATAGCCGCCTTCCGTTATCAAGGCAAACGCATCACCAATTTTGAAATGGAAGGCTCTGCCATTGCAGGGCTGGGCGCCTTGCTGGGACACGAAACGCTCACCATTTGCACCATCATTGCCAACCGCGCCGCCAAAGACATGAACGTGGACTACAAAAAAGCAGTGGACGGAATGATTGATATGGCACTTGCAAAATTGTTTGGCGCGTAGGGCAAAATAAGTAAAGTTTTTTAGAGCGAAAAAAAATGCTACCTTTGCAAAATTTATTTTTTTTAGGGTCAAAAAAGCGTAAATAAAAATATCGAAATATGAGCAACACAAACACCGTCAAAACAGACGTTTTAATTATCGGCGGAGGACCTTCGGGCTTGGCTGCTGCCATTCGCCTCGCCGATTTGTTGAAGGCAAAAGGCTTGCAAAAAGAAATTCTTTTGGTGGACAAAGGAGCATCCATTGGCAGTCATTTGATTTCGGGCGCAGTGGTCAAGCCCGCTGTTTTTGGCGAACTTTTGCCTGAGGTCAAGTTGGAAGAAATTCCATTCGACAGCAAAGTTGCGGGGGATGCAATGTATTTTCTCACCGCAAACGGCAAAATAAAAATGCCGTTTCACCCGCCTTATATGAGCAACAAAGGCAATTACACTGCCTCGTTGGGCGAAATTGCACGATTTTTGGCTGCCCAAGCCGCTGCAAAAGGCGTGCAAATTTACAGCGGTTTTGCCATGAGCGAAATTCTCTACGACCCAAACGGCAAAGTGCGCGGTGCAAAATGTATCGACACCGGACTTGACCACCACGGCAACAAACTCGAAAATTTTGTAGAAGGCACCTCTGTTGAAGCAACGCTGACCATTTTTGCCGAAGGAACGCGCGGCAGTTTGGCAAAAAAACTGATTGAAAAATTCGGTTTGCAAAAAGGGCGCAATCCGCAAATTTATTCGCTTGGCGTAAAAGAACTTTGGTCGATACCCGAAGGCACGATTGGCGCGGGAGACGTGTATCACACAATGGGTTTTCCTGCAACAGATTGGGGCATTTTTGGCGGCGGTTTCATCTATGGGTTAAAGGACAACAAAATCGCGCTCGGGCAGGTGCTCGGTTTGGAGGCTGCCGACCCGACTTTTGACACCTTCAAAGCGTTCCAAATTTGGAAAACGCATCCCTTTGTGGCAAAATTTATCAAAGACGGAAAATTGCTCGAGGCAGGCGCAAAAACCTTGCCCGAAGGCGGTTACTATTCGCAGCCAAAGTATTACACCGACCATGCGTTGATGGTGGGCGACAGCGCAGGTTTCCTTGCTATGCCTGCCCTCAAAGGCATTCACCTGGGCATTTATTCGGGAATGAAAGCAGCAGAAGCGGCAGCGATTGCGTTCGAAAAAAATGATTTTTCAAAAGAAACACTTGCCGTTTATGCGGACTTAGTTGAACAAAGTCGTATCCGCAAAGAAATGTACCCTGTGCGCAATTTCCGCGCAGGCTTTGGCAAAGGCATGATGGCAGGCATCTTCCACTTTGGCACACAGATATTTACCTGTGGCGCAGGCATTTGCGGCAAACTCAAAACCCAGCCCGACAGCCAAGAAACAAAGACTTTAGAAAATGCCAAAAAGCCTCTGTTCAACGACAAATACAAAGATTTTGTGCCGCAATACGACAAAGTTACAGACGTTTTTTACGCAGGTGTAAATCACGACGAAGAGCAAATTCCGCACCTGAGCGTCAACAATCCGCCAACCTACGCCGACATCAACATCAAGCAGTTTGGTGCGCCGTGTCAATACTACTGTCCCGCCGAAGTGTACGAACTGCACACCGACAAAAACGGACACCAAGACTTGCGCATCCACGCCGAAAACTGCCTACACTGCAAAACCTGCGACATCAAAGAACCCGCCGACGGCATCACATGGAGCGTGCCCAATGGGGGGAATGGACCGGATTACAAGTATATGTAATTCAATTACGAATTACAGGATATTGACTGCTTGAAAGGGCAAAAAAATAAATGAAAAATGGATTATATTTTGAAAGTCATTAGAAAAATTGTAATTTTGCAATCCAAAGTGCTTGGATAAAATGTAGAATTGCCATTAAAAGTGCTTAGAAAAAATGTAAATACATTGTAAATATGAAAAGACAGTTTGAAGAATATCTGAAAAAATGGAAAGATTCAAAGAGTCGTAAACCCCTGTTGCTTCGCGGCGCAAGGCAAGTCGGGAAAACCTATCTGCTCAAACAATTTGCAAAGGATAATTTTGAGTATGTTGTTTATGTGTCGTTTGATGATGACAGATATTTAGATGATACACTGTCTGTTACGCTAAACCCCGACCCTATTTTAGATGCTATCGAAAAACAAACACATATCCCAATTATAGAAGGAAAAACAATTGTAATTTTTGATGAAATACAGGAAAATTCAAGGGCTTTGACTTCCTTAAAATATTTCAACGAAAACAAACCCGACCTTCACATTGTTGCAAGTGGTTCGGCGCTTGGTGTTTTGCAGCACAAGGGCTTTTCGTTCCCTGTCGGAAAAGTGGATACGCAATATCTAAAACCGTTGTCATTTCTTGAATTTGTAAATAGTATTGAAGGCGAGGATTATACAAACATATTATCTGATGTTGATGCGATGCCGCGATTCAAAACAAAATTAGAAGAGTTGTTGAAACTGTATTTTTATGTTGGCGGAATGCCCGAAGTTGTTAAAAATTTTATTGAAAACAAGAATTACGAACTTGTAAAAACCTTGCAGAAAAGGGTATTAGACGATTATTTTGCTGATTTTTCAAAATATACAGATACTAATTTTAATGCTAAATTACAGGCAATTTGGAATTCAATACCCAAGCAAATAGCAAGGGAAAATAAAAAATTCAAATATGGCGAAGTGAAAAAAGGGTCGCGGGCAGACGATTATTTGGCGCATATTCAGTGGTTGCAAAATTCTGCGCTAATTTACAAAGTCATAGCAACTTATCTACCAAAACTCCCTTTAAAGTTCTACGAAGAAAGTAATCTGTTTAAGGTATTTATCTGCGACATTGGATTATTGTCTTATGTGATGAATATTCATTCCAAAACCTTATTGGCGAAAGATTCTATTTTTACCGAGTTCAAAGGTGCATTGAGCGAGCAATTTATTTGCCAACAATTGTTTAACCCCAACGACAGCATTTTTTATTGGACAACCGAAAAATCTACAAACGAAATTGATTTTTTATTGCAGGCGTGGGATAGTTGTGTGCCTGTGGAAGTAAAATCGGGATTCAACACGCAGGCAAAATCGCTCAAAGTTTTCAGGGAAAAATATCAGCCGAAATTAAGTTTTCGCCTCTCACTGAACGACTGTAACCAATCAGAGGATTTGATTGATTTACCGCTTTATGCCGTGCATTTAATTCCAAAAATAATAGAAAAATATAACAAAAACGAAAAAACGTGAACACCCCTCAAAATATTTGATAATTCACGAAGATATTGTAACTTTGCGTGAATTTAATTGCGAAAATTATGGCTATAAACGACAGGAAAAAAGAATTGATACGCTCTTTGAAAGCAGAATACGAACAAAAAATAAAAATTTTAGAATAATCAACCGCCCGAAAGGGTAAAAAAATAGAAAATTATTGAAACAAAAAAAAATAAAATATTATGTCACTAACAATCATCAGTTTAATCAAACAAGTTCCGCTGCCATCGGAGATGCGAATGGGCGAAGACGGGGCTATGGATAGGACAAAGGCAAAATCGATTATCAATATCGACTGCCAATTTGGGCTTGAGGCTGGGCTGCAACTCAAAAGCCACTACCCCGATGCACGAATGGTAGTGGTTTCGATGGGACCGCCGCCTTTTGAACAATCGCTCAAAAACGCCCTTTCGATGGGCTATGACGAAGCCTATCTGCTTTCTGACCGCAAACTCGGCGGCTCGGACACATTTGCTACCGGCTTGGCTATTAGCACCTTGCTCAAAGATTTGGGCTACACCAAAGATGCCCAAGAGCCGTTTATCATTCTCGCGGGACGGCAGTCGTCGGACGGCGACACGGCACACGTTCCCTCGCAAGTGGCAGAGGCAATGGGGTTGCCGCAGGCAACTTTTGTGGAACGCATAGAGCCTAACAAAGACGGCACCATCACCGCCCGCCGCATTATCGAAGGCGGCTATCAAATGCTGCAATTGCCTGTGCCGTGCGTTATTTCTTTCACGCCCACAGGCATCAAGCCGCGCAAGGCATCGCTTGTGGGGGCTATCAAAGCACGCGCCGCCACCATTGGCGTAAAGTCGGTGGACGATGTGAAGATGTTGCCCGAACAGCAGGCTGTGATTGGCGTGAGCGGCTCGCCCACAAAAGTGGCCAATGTCGAAAACATCGAAAGCGACCGTCCGCCCATCGTGATGGCTGCGGGACAAACCGAAACGCAATTGGTGGATTCGCTGATTGAAAATCTAAAAAAAGGCGGCAACACTTTGGTCAAAAAAGAGGCAAAAGAGAAAAAAGAAACCGACGTTGCAGACTTTGAAATCATTGACCAACGCGGCGACAACAAAGGCATTCTCACTTGGGCAGAGGTGGTCAAGGGCGACATTGCGCGTCCTTCGCTCGAACTGCTTACGCCCGCTCGTCATTTGGCCGACCAATTGGGCAACAATACCAAAATTACCACCGTTTTGATGGGCAAAAACGTCAAAAATCTTGCCCAAAAACTCTTTGAACACGGTGCCGACGAAGTTATTGTTGTAGAAAATGATAAATTGGAAGAGTATTTGATTTTGCCGTTTGCCACAATTATCACGCAAATTATCCGCGAGCGCAAGCCCGAAATTGCGCTTTTTGCAGCCACCACAGCAGGGCGCGAACTCGCACCACGTATAGGAATGAAGACAGGCAGCGGCGTTACGGCAGACTGCACCGCACTTGAAATCGGCGACTACAATGACAAAAAAAATAAGCAGATTATTCGCCCCATTTTGCACAGCCGCCGTCCCACTTTTGGCGAAAGCAAGTTGGCCACCATTCTCGGTTTTGTGTATCCGCAAATTTCCACTGCACGTGCAGGTACTTTTGCTGTTCCCGCCGTGCAAGCAGGACGAACAGGTGTTCTCAGCACTTTCACACCAAGGTTGAATGACGAAGATTTTGTAGTAAAAATCAAAGAAACGGTGCGCGGCGAAGGCGGTTTGCAGTCGCTTTTTGATGCCGATGTGATTGTTGCCGGAGGGCGCGGCACGGTGGGCGATGGCTTGCAACTCGTGCAGCAACTCGCCCAAGCCTTGAAGGACAAAGGCATCAAAGCAGAATGGGCTTGCAGCCGCGTGGTGGTGGACGACCATTACGCCGAATATGCGCGACAAATTGGGCAAACAGGAAAAACCGTCCGTCCCAAAGTGTATGTAGCCATTGGAATTTCGGGCGCGATACAGCACATTGCCGGCATCAAAGAGTCAGGCAAAATCATTGCCATCAACAACAACCCCAAAGCCCCCATTTTCCGCCACGCCGATTTTGGCATTTGCGGAAATTACGAAGACATCATTCCCGAATTGATTGAGAAAGTGCAGGCTGGATTTACGTTTGGTGTGAAACCGGCGGCGTAAATGTTCAGTAGAGACGCGATGCGTCGCGTCGCGTCTCTACTGCAAACGGATTGGGGTTATCAGTCTCCTCCCAAATCTGTAATAATGTCCTGAATTTGTTTTTTGAGAATGGGAATGTCGTTTGCAACAATATCCCAAATAATGGTGAGGGATACTCCAAAATACTCATGCGTTACAAAATTCCGCATCCCTCGCATTTCTTTCCAGTCCACATCAGGATATTGCGCTCTCAAATCGTCGGAAACGTTGACGGATGCTTCGCCGATGATTTCAAGGTTGCGGATAATTGCGTCTTGTTCTACCCACTGTGCCTCAAAATTATCGTAATTGTGAAGTTTGTTTGCCAGATATTCGACTTTGGCAATGCAGTCGCGGATGTGTCCAAGTCTGAACAAGTTTCCATCATTCATGGCTGTATATTGTTTTTAAATCGTTCATGATTAATGGCTTTAGTTTTGAATGAATAAACCGTTCATCTACCAAATCCACTTTTTTTGTCAATTTGTTTTCCAAACCCTCCTGCAAATTCAAAAAATTTGAAAACCTTATTATATCCTTAAAACTATAAAGAATGTCAATGTCGCTACTCTCCGCCTCTTCATTGCGGGCAACAGAGCCAAATATCCCTATCCTGACAGGATTGTAGGGCATCATTGAATCAATGATAATGTCTATCTGTTTTTGCGATAACATTTTTATTCTTCTTTAATTTATGTCGCAAAGATACGATATTCCTTTCAGTTAAAAAAATCCTATTTAATCCATCACCAACATCGCATCGCCATAAGCGCCAAAGCGGTATTTTAATTTGATGGCGGTGCGGTAGGTGCTCATCAACAAATCGTAGCCCACAAAGGCTGATGCTACCATCATCATTGATGAACGGGGCAGATGAAAGTTGGTAATGAGATGCGTGGGAATTACTTTTTTGTAGGGCGGAAAAACAAATTTGCTTGTCCATCCGTCAAAGGGAGTAATGGTTTGCAGCGTGGTGGTGTTGGATTCC
Organism: Bacteroidia bacterium; assembly: GCA_025996715.1. Lineage (GTDB taxonomy): Bacteria > Bacteroidota > Bacteroidia > Bacteroidales > UBA932 > BNTQ01. The sequence goes on from BNTQ01000016.1 coordinate 19,217, forward strand.
AGCGCACGAAAAACGGTGGTGCCCACGGCACAAATCTTTTTGTTTTCGTGCTTGGCATTGTTCACTATTGCGGCGGTTTCTTCGCTCACTATCAGTTGTTCCGAACTCATTTTGTGCTTGGTCAAATCTTCTACATCAATGTTGCGAAAACTTCCCAAACCAAGGTGCAGCGTTACTTCGGGGAGAAGTATATTTTTGATTTCGAGGCGTTTGAGCAATTCTCGACTAAAGTGTAATCCTGCAAAGGGGGCTGCCACCGAGCCTTCGTGCTTGGCATAAATAGTTTGATAACGCTCGGTATCTTCGGGAGTGGCAGTGCGTTTCAAAAATTTTGGGATGGGCATTTCGCCCAATTTGAGCAACAATTTTTTGAGGTCGTCGTACGAGCCATCGTACAAAAAACGTAGTGTGCGCCCGCGCGAGGTGGTGTTGTCAATCACTTCGGCAACAAGGTCATCGTGCCCAAAGTAGATTTTGTTGCCAATGCGAATTTTGCGGGCAGGGTCCACCAGCACATCCCACAAAAATGTTTCTTTGCTCAATTCCCGCAACAAAAACACTTCGATGCGCGCACCCGCCCGCTCTTTGTTGCCGTACAAGCGAGCCGGAAAAACCTTGGTGTTGTTGAACACCATCACATCGCCCGCCCCAAAATAACCCAGCACATCTTTGAATGCTTTATGCTCTATTTTTCCGGTGCTTTTGTGCAGCACCAGCAAGCGCGATTCGTCCCTATTGGGAGCCGGAAACTTGGCGAGCAAATCCACAGGGAGACCAAAACTATACTGCGACAACTTCATTTTTGTGGCAGTAGCAATGAGAGGATAGTTAGATATCATTAGGTAATAAAATTAGTTTAAATTGTTGGTATTCAATGTATTGAACATATAATATAGAAACAAATTGACAATAATAATCCTTATTTATACGCAAAAAAACCTTTTTTGTTTCATTTTGGCAAAAAAAATAAATATACCCTCTATGTGGTATTTTGCAACTTTTTTGCTTGTTGTACCTTTGCAGCCTTTATCAAAATGATAAATCACATCTATGAATAATATCTATAAATTTTTAGTCTGCATCGCATTGTTGGCCTGTGCAAGGCAAGCATACGCTGTGCAAATCAACGGCAAGGTAACAGACGAGGCGGGTTTGCCGGTGGTGGGTGCTGTGGTGGTAACCAAAGACGGAGCCGCCAATGGTGTAACTACCGATATTGACGGAGTTTTTGCCTTGCAGGTAACTACATTGCCTATTAAGTTGGAGATAAGTTTTTTGGGCTATATCACACACAAAATAACTGTGGGGGCGAATGATAAATTGCCGCTGCAAGTTCAATTGAAAGAAGAAACTACCAACATCGACGAGGTAGTGGTGGTGGGCTACGGCACGCAAAAACGCAGAGAACTCACAGGCTCGGTGGCATCGGTGTCCCGAAGCACCTTGGAGCAATCGTCCACGTCCATTGATGGCTTGTTGGGCGGCGCCATTTCGGGCGTGAATGTAACGCAAGTGTCGGGGCAGCCCGGCGCAGGCTCCGAAATTCGCATCCGCGGCGGCAACTCCATCTACGCCAGCAACGACCCGCTGTATGTGATTGACGGCTTTATTTACTTTAGCGAACGAGGCGCAACGCAAGCCGGTGTTGCCGGCATCGAAAGCAGCCTCAATCCCTTGGCTTCTATCAATCCATCGGATATAGAATCCATCGAAATACTCAAAGATGTTTCGGCAAAAGCCATCTACGGCTCGCGCGGTGCCAACGGCGTGATACTCGTTACCACCAAAAAAGGCAAGCGCGGCACCGGCGGCGGCAGCAGTCATTCCATTCACTACGGCTACACGATTGGCATTGATAAATCGGCAAAAAAACTTGATTTGATGAATGCCGAGCAGTGGACAAGTGTTAGCAAAAACGTGTTTCACAACACCACGTGGGGCACTCCTCAATTTCAATCGTTTTATGCAGGGCAAACGGCTGCCGGCGGCGACATCAATAGCGATTGGCAAGATGCGGTGTTGCGCACCGGCGTTACGCAAACCCACGAGTTGTCTATCAGCGGCGGCGACGAGCGAACCCGCTATCTGCTGTCGGGCAACTATACCGACCAACAAGGCATTATCATCAATTCGGGCTTTGAACGCTATAGCGGACGCATTAATTTAGATAGAGAAGTATTGCCCGACCTCATTGTGGGTATTACCGCATCGGCAGACAAGAGTGAGCAAAATGCACTCACTACACTGTCGGCAGGCGACTATGCCGGCAGCAGCAATCCTTTCAAATCGGGCATCACCAATTCGTTGGTGTATGCGCTGTTTATGCCGCCTGTGTTGCCCATTCGCAATGCTATTACCGGCGATTACAACTACTACAACCCATTTGAATTGACCGAATTGCGCTACTACGAACAAGCGGCAAACCCTGTGTCGGATTTATCCAATAGTATAGGGCAAACGCTCAGTTCAACCTTGTTGGGCAATTTTTATGCCACCTACAAAGTTCCGTACATTGATGGACTCACTGCCAAATTCAGCGCAGGCGCCAATGTGAACCACATCACACAGAATTTCTTTGCTCCGCCCTACACCGTGCTGGGCATCAATAAAGACATTCAGGGGCGAGGCTCTGTGGGCAATCGAAAAACGTATGTAACGCAAACGGAATATCTGCTCACCTACACCAAAAAATTGACGGACATACATTTTGTTGACCTGATGGCAGGCTATACCAACCAAACCACCAACACCAACATCATACTGAACAGAGCCACCCATTTGAACAATTTTGATATATTGGGTGCGGGTACGCCCAAGCGGCATTTCAACCGCACCGAAGATGCCTCGCTGCACTCCATATTGGCTCGCGCCAACTATACATTGTTGGGAAGATATAACATCACTGCCACCTATCGTGCCGACAAATCGTCGCGCTTTGCCCAAGGGCACCAATGGGGATATTTTCCGTCGGTGGGCGTTTCGTGGAATGTGAACGATGAAGAATTTTTGGCAGGGGCAAAAAAGGTTTTGTCCCAACTCAAATTACGACTTACCTACGGTGTTGCCGGCAATCAAGAAATAGGGTTCAATGAAGCCTTGCAAGTATCTGACGCTGCCGAATACAATGGAGAAACAGCCTACGTGGTGAGCAACTTGGGCAACAGCAACCTCAAATGGGAAACCACCACCGAATATAATGTGGGCATTGATGCCGGATTGTTCAACGACCGCCTGACTTTTGTTGCCGATGCTTATTACAAAAAAACTTCCGATTTGTTGGTGAAAGTGCTTGTGCCGTTTTCGGTTACCAACGAGCCGCAAACATTCAACATCGGCAATGTAACCAACAAGGGTTTTGAATTGGCGCTGAATGCAAAATTGATAGAGCGCAACAAATTCACGTGGTCTGCCTCTGCCAATATCGCCAGCAACATCAACACTATCGAAAGCCTTGGTAGCAACAGTTTGGGCGACACCTATAATAACTTAACCCAAGGCAACACGCAGGAAAAGATATTGAGAGTGGGCGAGTCGGTAGGTTCTTTCTATGGCTTTATTTATGAAGGAGTGGACAAAACCAACGGCGACATCCTATTGCGCAACCTCGACGCCGACCCAAGCATCACCACAGGCGGCGACCGCACCATAATAGGGAGCATTCAGCCCGACTTTACCTACGGATTTTCTACCACGCTCAACTATCACCGTTGGGATGTGTTTGTGTCGCTGCAAGGCTCGCAAGGCAACGAGGTGTACAACAAGTTGCGCCGCCATCTTTCGGAAAACAACAAATCGTATAACCTGTCCGCCGACGTGCTCAATGCGTGGAGTGCGAGCAATCCAACAAGCGACTTTCCGCGTGCCGATGCGCTCACCAACGCCAACAGCATATACAACCGCTATGTGGAAGATGCCTCGTTTTTGAAAGTGCGAAACATCACCTTGGGCTACACCTTGCCCATAAAAATAGATAAACTGCCCATACAACTACGTGCTTTTGTGTCGGCACAAAATCTGTTTACCTTCACCCAATACACAGGCTACGACCCCGAAATCGCGGGAGGTGTTGATACAGGAGTATATCCCACATCCCGCACTTTTTTGGTAGGCGCAGGAATCACCTTTTAATATGATGCAGTCAAATGCTGCAATTTTCCCCAACCGGCGGCATCAAAGAATTTGCACAATTTAACAATGCATTAGTAAAATTATCCAAAATGGCACCGTTTTTCGGTTACTTTGTAGTAATCGTTTAAAATGCACTTAATCAACAGTTTACATATACTTACCTAACAGTCAAAAAATTCATACCTAAGAATTTAAAAATTCTTAGGTATGAATTTTAAAATTGATAGGTATGAGTTTTAAAATTGATAGGTATGAGTTTTTTGATTGATAGGGAAGGATTTTTAGAGGCAAAATAGTAACATTTTTTAACATACGGTTACATTTTCCGTAGGCTGCGCTGCGCTTGCCTACGGTTATGCAAATTCAACCCTTACGGGTTGCGCATTTAACTCTCAACTCTCCATTTTCAACTCTCAACTTTCCACTCTCAACTCTCCACTCTTAAAGTGGTGTTTCAACACTTTGGCATCGACGTAAAAAACAATCTCTTCCACGATATTGCTGCAATGGTCGCCAATGCGTTCGAGTTTGCGGATAAGCAAAAAAGTTTTCAATCCTGAGCGAATAAAAGCCGGATTCTGCTGCATATAGTTAGTCAAAATATCTAACGAATTGCGATAAAGTTCGTCAATTTCGTCGTCTTTCGACAAGATTTTCCCCGATATTCTGGTGTTTTCCGATTCAAGAGCGACAAAACTGTCGGACAACATACCGATGAGTGTGTCAAACATCCTTTCCAACTGCAAATCTTCTACGAGTTGCGCGTTGAGAGTTGAGAATTGCGACAGAGAATTATTGCTTACTTCTCCATTATCCATCCTCAACTCTCCATTGTCAATTACGTATCGGGCAATACCTTCGGCAAAGTCCCCGATGCGTTCGAGCGTGATGCTGATTTTGATGAGCGACAAAACCAATCGCAAATCAACCGCCACAGGGCTGTACAAAGCGATATAATTTTCGCAGTCGCTATCGATTTTTAGTTCAAAAGCATCGACTCTTTTTTCGCGGCTGGCTATTTCACGCGCCATTTCCACATCGCCGCTCAAGAAAGACTGCTTGGCTTTTTCGAGTTGCGACAGCACCAATTTCCACATTTGGCTCACTTCTTCTTTGAGCACTTGCAATTCTTTTTCTGTATGTTTCATTTTAATTGAGAATTAATTTTTAACCAAATCTTCCTGTTATATAGTTTTGTGTTTGTTCTTTTTCGGGACTTAAAAACATTTTCTTTGTGTCGTTAAATTCAACCAATTCGCCCAGCATAAAGAAACCTGTTCTATCGCTCACGCGGGCTGCCTGTTGCATATTGTGCGTTACAATGACAATTGTATATTGTTGTTTGAGCGAATAGATTAACTCCTCTATTTTAGATGTCGAAATAGGGTCAAGTGCCGAAGCAGGCTCGTCCATCAATAGAATGGAAGGTGATATTGCCAATGCGCGGGCAATGCAAAGCCGCTGCTGCTGCCCGCCCGAAAGTTCAAACGCCGACTTTTTCAATTTGTCTTTTACCTCGTCCCACAACGCGGCGGCTTTCAATGATTCTTCCACTCGCTGCGTAATAAACGACTTGTTGCTGATGTCGTTTACCCGCAAGCCATAAGCCACATTTTCAAAAATGGACTTTGGAAACGGATTAGGCTTTTGGAACACCATGCCCACTTTTTTGCGCAGTTCGTCCACCTGAACAGATTTGCTGTATATATTTTGTCCGTCAATCAAACATTCGCCTACGAGGCGAGTGTTGTCAATCAAGTCATTCATTCGGTTAAAGAGGCGCAGAAAAGTAGATTTTCCACAGCCCGACGGTCCAATAAGTGCCGTAACCGTATTGGCATCCATCTCCATGCTGATATTTTTCAAAGCGTGGAAATCGCCGTAATAAAAGTCAATGTTGTGTGTTGTTATCATCATCAATTTGTTTTTATTTTTTTACCAAAATATCTTCGCAAAGTTGCCGCCAACAAATTCAGCACCAACACCATGGCAATCAGCACCAGAGCCGTTCCGTAGGCAATCGGGCGCGAAGCCTCAATGTCTGTTCCGCTCGTTACAATCACATACAAATGATAGGGAAGCGCCATCACTTGGTCAAAAATTCCGCTGGGCAGTTTGGGCAAAAAATAGGCGGCAACAGTAAAAAGTATCGGCGCCGTTTCGCCCGAAACCCTGCCAATGGCAAGTATCAATCCGGTAATGATGTTAGGAAACGCCATTGGCAACACCACGCGGCGAATGGTTTGCAACTTGCTTGCTCCCAGCGCCAAACTTCCGGTGCGATAGGAATCGGGAATGGCTTTGAGGGCTTCTTCCGTTGTGCGGATAATCAGCGGCAAAATGAGTAAGCCCAGCGTTAACGAGCCGGCGAGAATGGAGTCGCCAAAGTTGAGTGTATTCACAAATAACGCCATGCCAAACAATCCAAAAACGATGGAAGGAATGCCGCTCAAGTTGTTGGTCATCACGCGAATAAACTTCACCACCTGTCCGTTGCCTGCATACTCATTCATATAAATAGCCGACATCACGCCAAACGGAAATGCAAACGTCATGCTGCCCACCACCAAGCAAAGCGTACCCACAATGGCAGGAAATATGCCGCCGGAAGTCATCCCTTCGGTGGGCGCAGCAGTCAAAAACTCCCAACTGATAACGCCGATACCGTTGTAAACAATAAACCCCAATATCCCCAACAGAATTGCCACCACCAATAATCCCATCACTCGAAAGGTAAAAAAGGCTATTTTTTGTGTCTTTTTTTTGTCCATAATTACATTCCTTTTGGTTGCCGTTTGGATATAAATTCTGCCGACAGACTGACTATCATTGTCATAATAAAAAGAATAATGCCCAATAAAAACAGTGCTTGATAATGCGTTCCGCCTGTTGGCGTCTCGCCCAATTCTGCCGCAATCGTTGCCGGAATGGTGCGTACCGATTCAAAAAGCGAATGGGGCATCACCGCCGCATTGCCTGTAACCATAAGCACCGCCATAGTTTCGCCAATGGCTCTGCCGATGCCCAACACCACCGCAGCAACAATGCCCGACGAAGAGTAAGGCAAAATAACTCTGTAAATGGTTTGCCAAGGCGTTGCGCCCAGCGCCAGACTCGCCTCCCGCATCGTTCGCGGCGTATTGCGCATAGCATCTTCGGCTACCGTGATGATGGTGGGCAACGCCATAACAGCCAATATCAAACTGCCCGCAAAAGCCGTTTCGCCAACCGGCAAATGAAGCGTCTTTTGAATCAACGGCACCACCACCACCAAGCCAAAAAAACCATACACCACCGAAGGAATGCCTGCCAATAGTTCGATGGTGGGTTTCAGTATTTTGCGCACCCGGTCGCTTGCCAACTCCGAAAGATAAACCGCCACTCCCAAGCCCAACGACAAGGCTATCAAAATGGCAAAAAAACTAACCCATAGCGTGCCCAGCACCAACGGCAATGCTCCATACTGAGGGGCAGGCGTGGCAGTGGGTTGCCACTCTTGTCCGCCAAAAAAGTCGGCAACATTAATCGTGCCCGAAGGCAACACTTTCATCGACGACCGGTCTTCCGGCAAGTATCTTTCGGGCAAAAAAGCGATGATGTTGGAATTTTGGGCAATGATTTCGCCTAATTTTTGCGGAAGAAAAGCATAGTCTTCACCCAACTCTTCGTCGGAATAAATACTAAAAATTTCATCAAAACGGAAAATCATAATTTCCTCGTCCCCACCGCCGACTTTGTCCCAATTCGTTATTTCGGAATCGAATATATGCTTGATTTGCTGCGGGTTAAGTTGCTCTACCGTATTGGTTGGATGAACGCAAAGCGCATAGCCTTTTTCCACCGCCGAATTGCTGAATAAACCGAATCCTTCTTTGAATAAAAAAATGATAATCAACAAAATAGCAAGGGTGGTGATGCTTCCGCTCAGGGTAAGCATCGCCTCTACAATGCGTTCAAAAATTCGCCTCAATCGTTTCATTTAATCGCAATAAATTTATGGCACAAAAGTAAATAAAAAAAACTACGGTATTGCAACAATAATGTTACGGTTTGGTTACAAAAAGCAAAAATAAATTGTACCTTTGCAAAACAACAGGGAAAAGTAACAATTACCCTGAAAAGGGACTAAAAATTAATAAAATGATGCAATTTACAAACAAATACAAATCCCCGCTCGGCGAAATTACATTGGCAAGCGATGGCAAATCCTTAACAGGAGTGTGGTTTGATGGGCAAAAGTATTTTGGATATACGCTATCCCCAAAAACGGAGGACAAACAACTTCCTATTTTTGAAAAAGCAAAAGAGTGGCTCGATGGCTATTTCGGCGGCAGCGAGCCAAAATTTGCATTGCCCATCAAGATAGATGGTTCGGCATTTAGAATGGCAGTATGGGAAATCCTTCAACAAATTCCTTATGGTCAGTTAACGACTTACGGCGAAATAGCCGCGAAAATTGCAAAGAAACGAGGTGTAGCCAAGATTTCGGCGCAGGCGGTTGGCGGTGCAGTTGGGCACAATCCTGTGTCCATTGTTGTGCCTTGTCATCGCGTAGTGGGCACCAACGGCAGCCTTACAGGTTTTGGCGGCGGCATTCATCGGAAAATTGAGTTGCTCAAACTTGAACGTGTGAATATGGATAAATTATTTGTTCCCAAAAATCCTGCCAATCAATAAAATCATATTAAAATCACAGTTCAGATAAAAATGTGTAAATTTGCAGCGAGATTGCAAATTTACACCAATAAAATATATTATCATGATTATCAGAGAAATAGAAAAGGTATTTTTTGAATTGTTGCAAAAATTTCCCGCAGTATCGGTTACGGGACCGCGGCAGTCGGGCAAAACTACGCTTGTGAAAAATATCGGCGGCGGCTACAACTATTTTTCGCTCGAAAACATTGATACGCGCACATTTGCCGAAAGCGACCCGCGCGGTTTTCTGCATTCGGCGGGCGAAAAATTTATTTTAGACGAAGTGCAGTATGTTCCCACGCTGTTTTCCTATTTGCAGGAAATTTTGGACAACGCAACCGAAAACGGCAAAGTGATTTTGCTCGGCTCACAGAGTTTTTTGATGAATCAGCATATTTCGCAGAGTTTGGCGGGCAGGGTGGCGATGCTCAAACTGCTGCCGCTGTCGTATTCGGAACTCAAAAATGCCAATCTTGCAAGCGATAATATCGCGCACAACCTGTTCACAGGCGGCTACCCACGACTACACAGCGAACAGATTGAACCGCCGTATTTTTTTCCGAATTATATCGAAACCTACCTGCAACGCGATATTCGCCTGCTGAAAAACATTGAAAATCTGACAACTTTTGCCCGATTTATCAAACTTTGCGCAGGCAGAGCGGGTAATGTGCTTAATATCTCCTCGCTTGCAAACGATGCCGATATTGCAGTAAATACGGCAAAATCGTGGCTTTCGCTCTTGGAAGCAAGTTATATCGTCTATTTTGTGCAGCCGTTTTCGGGCAATGTCAATCGCCGTTTAATCAAGTCGCCGAAACTCTATTTTTATGATACAGGTTTGGCGTGTTCACTGTTGGGTTTGGAAAACGAAATGCAGATAGAAAATTTTTATTTGAAGGGCAATCTGTTTGAAAATTTTGTTTTTTCAGAACTTGTAAAACAGCGTTTTAATGCGGGGCTGCCTGCAAATTATTATTTCATGCGCGACTCAAAAGGCGTTGAAATTGATTGCGTTATAGAAAAGCCCGACAGAATGGACTTTATTGAAATCAAAATGTCTCAAACGCTTTCCGCCTCGCATATAGCCAACATTAAATCGTTAAAATCTTTGTTCTCAAAAACCGAAGATTATGTGATTTATTTGGGCACTCAAGAGCCTGTTTATCACGATGCACGGTTTGTTAACTGGCAAAATATAAATTCACTTTATCACTGAATTTGAATTGAATATATCGGAAAACACGCACTTTGCATTTGAAAAAAATTAAAAATAAGTGCATACTTTTTCACATATATCACTTCAAAAAATAGCAGAATTTCGATAGTTAATCGTAAAAAATCAGATTATCTATCAAAATTCCACTATTTTTGCAGTTGATTTTTTTTTTCTAAAAATGGAACGATTAAAGAAGTTAGGTATTGTGCGACAAGATTGTTGCCACTCACGAAGTGATGCAGCAAATCGCTTTAGCAGGACTTTTATTTTACAACGCGCGCTCCCGCAGGAACGCCACTCAATGCTGTAAAATTATGAGTTACGTTAATATTTAAAGACAAATACATTGCATTTATCAAAGAAATGAGTCTGGATTTCGACGAGCGCGATTGGAGCAGATAATCAAGTAGCGAAGTATTTAACAAAATTTAATGTACCATATAGGGTTACAAGTTGTCAAAAAATTATCTACCTTTGTGCGCGAAAGAGGTCATATAGCCTCTCAATAAAATGAAAAAGCAAAACAAATATTTCCTTCGTGTTGTAACAAACAAAACTGCTCCCATCCTTCATTGGGAAGGTGAATGGCGAATCCCGTAGCGACGAGCCATTGCCATCGTGGGAATTGCCACGCAATTCTCAAAACCACTACCATCTTTAATTTCTAAAAACGTATTCAATGAACAAATTTTCTTTGTTCATAATGTTGCTGGCATTATGTTACACGGGCGCGTATGCCCAAGAAATAGTTCGGCAGGTGATAGCCATTGACGAAGTGTTTGCGCTTGCCGACCAAAACAGCAAATCGTTGCGCCACCACACTACCGGCGTCAGCGAGGCGCACGAAGCCGTCGCGGTTGCTCGAAATGCGCGGCTACCCGAAATTAACGCCTCGTTGTCGCTCAGTTACTTGGGTGATGGCTATTTGACCGACCGCAATTTTTCCAATGGAATGGCTGCGCCGATACCGCATTACGGCAATAATTTTGCGTTGGAAGTGTCGCAGGTAATTTATTCGGGCGGCGCAATTTCCAACGGCATTGCTATTGCTGAATTGCAGGAAGAAAACGCCCGATTGGGCTTGGAAACCAACCGTAACAACATTCGTTTCCGCTTGGTGGGCTATTATCTTGATTTGTTCAAACAAAAAAATCTGTTGCAGGTGTACGAAAAAAACATTGAGCAAACCAAGCAGGTAGTGAAGAATATTCAAATGAAAGGAGGCGCGGGTATTGCTTTGCAAAATGATGTTACAAGGTATGAATTGTTGTTGGCAAACCTCGAACTTGCACGCACGCAAATTCAAAATACGCTGACCATTTTGAATAACAACCTGACCACGATGTTGGGATTGTCCGGCAAGGTGTGGGTGGAGCCGGATACAAACCTTTTTTCACAGGTTTTGCCCATCGAAAATGAAGGATATTGGACAGACGCAGCCGACCAAAATTCGCCCGGATTGAAACAGTTGTTGTTGGCTGTAAAAATCAATCAACATCAGGACAACATCATCAAATCGGAGCGATTGCCCAAGGTGGCTGTGTTTGCCGGAAATCATTTGGACGGACCGATTACCATTGAAGTACCGCCCATCAACAAGAATTTGAACTATTGGTATGTTGGCGTTGGCGTGAACTATAATTTGTCGGCGCTGTACAAAACAAAACAGTCCCTCAACCGGCAAAAATTCACCACGCAGCGCACCAACGAACAATACGATGATGTCAAAGAGCAAACAGAATTGGCTGTGAAAGCGGACTTTATCAAGTATTTGGAAACCTACGAGCAACTGAAAACGCAGCAAAAAAGCGTTGAATTGGCTAATCAAAATTATGCGGTGGTCAGCAATCGCTACAAAAACGATATGGCACTGATTACCGATATGCTTGATGCCGGCAACGCCCAACTGTCGGCTGAGGTGCAGTTTTCCAACGCGCAAATCAATATCATTTTTAGTTATTACAAACTTTTGTATATTTCAGGAACATTGTAGTATTTATTTTTCACAATCTAAACAAAAAATCACTATGAAAACAAACAAATCATCTCTTATCTCCAATACAGCAAAGGCGGTGTGTATGGCTTTTGCGTGTGGTGTGTTCGCAATGTATTGCGGCTGTAGTCGTTCTAACTCTAATGACACTAATGAGGGGAACACAACGCCCACCTACAGTATCGGCGGCACGGTTACGACATCTGATGGGAGAGCGGCTGCGGGAGCGGCTGTTCATCTGCAAAACGCGGCTGATGGTAGCAATCGGGGACAAACAACCACCGATGCTGCGGGTGCATATACGTTTTCGGGGACTCCTGCGGGTGCGTACAAAATTGTCGTAACCTTCAATGGTTATGAAACGGCAAGCATTGCCGACTTTCAGTTGAACAGCAATGTGAGCGGTAAAGATGCTGTGTTGCAAAAAATCGTTGTGGCAACCTACACGATTGGCGGCACGGTAAGCATTGCCGACGGCGGTGCGGCGGCAGGAGCCATCCTGCAACTGCAAACGGCAGTCGGCAATGTGCTTGTGGGGCAGGCTGCAACGACCGATGCCAACGGCGCCTATACGCTCAGCGATGTTCCCGCAGGCACCTACACCCTCATTGCTACGCTTGACGGCTACGATGCCGGAGTGGTTGCCGATATTACGGTAAACAATGCAAATCTTACTTCGCAGGATATTGCTTTGCAAGCAAGTATAATAAGCGAGAATGCTATAAACATTGTTTATTCGGGCGATGATGTTACGGTTAGCAATCTTCCAACCGACGTAACCGCAACAAAAAGCGGCGCAGACCTTACGATTGCTTCCTCTGCAACAGGAGTGGTTGAGTTCTATGTTACCGGCTCAACCTCCAATGGCTCGCTCAAAATTCAAAACAATGCAGTCAATCCGAATACGCTCCGTCTGACGTTGAACAGTGCGTTAATCACCTCTGCGTCGAAACTTCCGCCCATTCAGATAACGAAAAACGAAGGCACGACCATTGTCGAATTGAAAGGAACTAATATCTTGTCGGACAATGCTGCCAACGAAGAGAACGCTGCACTCATCAGCAAAAGCGGCTCGCTCGAATTTGAGGGCTACGGCAAACTCTGCATCAGCGGCGCGGCAAAACACGCCATTGCAAGCAGCAAAAAGAGCATCACGGTGCGCGGCGGCGATATAACCGTTACTTCGGCGGCGTCCGATGGCATTCACGCCGAAGTTGATTTTGAGCAATCGGGCGGCTCGCTCAACATTACCGCTTTGGGCGATGGCATTGATGCAGGCGCGGGCGCGGCGGTTATTAACGGCGGCAATATCAACATTATATCCACCGCCGCGGACGTAAAAGGCATCAAAGGCGACGCCGGCGTGAGCGTAAACGCAGGAAGCATCACAATGACGATTGCCGGGGCACAGTCCAAAGGCATCAGCAGCAAGGCAAATGTTGCGATAAACGGTGGAAATATCGCGCTCGAAACATCAGGCGCAGCCGTACTCGAAACCATCGGCAGCGGCTACGAACCGTCCTATTGCACTGCCATCAAAGCCGACGGCACCATCACCGTAAGCAGCGGTATCATCACCATTAACAGCCTCAAAGCAGCCAATGGCGGCAAGGGTTTGTCGGCTGATGGCGATATTACCATAACAGGCGGCGACATCAACATCGCGACAGCAGGCGACGGCGCAGTTTATACCAACGAGACGGGCGCAAAAGATTCCTATTCGGCAACTTGCATCAAAAGCGATGCCAACATTTCGCTCTTGGGCGGCAGCATCACTTGCAACAGTTCGGGCACTGCCGGCAAAGGCATTTCGGCTGACGGCACAATGACTATTGGCACGCTGGGCGCGAGCGACAATGCGCTCGTCATCACGGCAAGCACCACCGGCGCGAAGTTTCTCGTTTCAGGCTCAACAGGCGGCGGAGGCGGTCGCCCCGGCGGAGGCGGGCAAGATAACTCCGATTATGCCAATCCCAAAATTATCAAAAGCGAGGGCAATATGATTATCAACAGCGGCACGCTTCGCCTGAACGGCACGACCGACGGCGGCGAAGGATTGGAGAGCAAAACCACGCTGACCATCAACGGCGGCAACATCGAAATTCGCACCGTTGACGATTGCATCAATGCTGCCTCGCACATCCAAATCAACGGCGGCAGCCTCTACTGCAAGGCAACCGGCAACGACGCCATCGACAGCAACGGCACCATCACGATTACGGGCGGCTCCATCATTGCGCAGGGCGCAGAGGAAGGTCTCGACTGCGACAACAACATCTTCATCATCAACGGCGGCACGATTATCGGCGTTGGTTCGCAATCTATGGGCGGCGGTCCATCGTCCTCCTCAACGCAAGGCTACGTTAAGGTTACAGTAACAGCGTCCACGCAACTCGGCGTCAAAAATGCAGCAGGCGAATGGATTTTGCTCTATCAAGTTCCGGCAGCCTCAAGCGGTGGTATGGCTGGTCCGGGCGGTATGGGCGGCGGCAACTCGCTCATAATGCTCCTTGCATCGCCCCAATTCGCAAAGGGCACGTCCTACTCATTTTATAGCGGCGGCACAATCACCGGCGGCACCACCGTGAACGGCTACAACCTTGGCGGCACATACACAGGCGGCACAAGTAAATCTATTACCATAAATTAATCATTATGAACAAAAAACAGAAAAAAATCGTAGCCAATGTAATTATCATTGCGCTGATTGTATGCGGCATGGCGTGGATTGCCTCGCTGTTTGTACACGTGGGCGGCGAATACACTAATAACGCTTACGTCAACCGCGATAGGGTTGTGATGTCGAGCCGTGTTCAGGGGTTTATCAAAAAGATATACTTTGACGAATTTCAGCAAGTGCGCAAGGGCGACACGCTGGCAGTGATTGAAGATGCCGAATTTCGGCTGCGGGTGGCGCAGGCAGAAGCCGATTATCAAAACGCGCTGTCGGGCAAATCGGTGATGAACACCACCATTTCGACCACGCAAAACAATCTTTCCGTATCGGATGCCGCGATGGACGAGATGCAGATTTTGCTCCGGAATGCAGAAAAAGATTACCTGCGTTACCAAAAACTGTTGGCAGAAAATGCGGTTACGCAACAGCAATACGATGGCGTGAAAACGAATTACGATGCGCTGCGTGCCAAATACGAGATATTGGTGCGTCAAAAACAATCCACCACACTCGTCAAAGCCGAGCAAACGCAACGTTTAGACCAAACCGTGAGTGGCATCAAAATAGCGGAAGCCGCGTTGGAAATTGCCAAACTGAATTTGTCGTACACCATTATCCTTGCGCCTTGCAACGGCACCATCGGTCGCAAAACCATTCAGGAAGGCGAATTGGTGATGCCGGGCAAACACCTGCTCACGGTGGTGAACGCCGACAGCAAATGGGTGGTGGCGAATTTTCGCGAAACACAAATGCAGCACATTCAGGTGGGCAGCAAGGTGTCGATTGAAATCGATGCCTTTCCCTCGTCCAAGTTTGAGGGTGTTGTCGCCGCCATTTCCAATGCTTCGGGAGCGCAGTATTCGCCCGCTTCGCCCGACCATTCTGTTGGCAATTTTGTGAAGGTGGAGCAGCGTATTCCTGTGAAAATTCTTTTTACGGAGAACAATGATGCTACCATTCTTGCGCAGTTGACTTCGGGGATGAATGTGGAGTGTAAGGTAAAGTATTGAGAAAAAATGTGTATCTTTGCAATTTTTTTTGATATAAATACTTAAATTAAAGGAGATTAAAAATGAAACCGATTGATTTTAAGAAAACGGAAAAAGACTTATATCAGCCCAAACACACACCTTCGATTATAGATGTAAAAGAGATAGTTGTTATTGCAATTGACGGCAAAGGCGACCCCAACACAAGCGCGGAATACGCCGCCGCCATAGAAACGCTATACGGCTTGTCCTACGCAATAAAAATGGGCAACAAGGCGATTTTAGAATACGTTGTTCCGCCTTTAGAGGGCTTGTGGCAAGGCAACGGAGTGTCGATAAGCGATAAAAGTAATTTCGTTTGGACTTCGTTCATACGTCAACCCGACTTTGTAACGGAGGCGATTTTTGAGACCGCCAAGAAAACGCTCGCAAAGAAAAAGCCGAGTCTTGATTTGACGAAGGCGCGGCTTGAAAAAATTGCCGAGGGTTTGTGTGTTCAGGTTATGCACATTGGCTCGTATGACAACGAACCCGCAACCATCGCCGCCATGGAAAAGTATGCCATAGAGAGCGGCTATGCGATAGATATAAGCGAGGCGCGTCGTCATCATGAAATTTATCTTTCCGACCCTCGCAAAGTTGAACCGGAAAAACTGAAAACGATTATTCGACATCCGATAATTAAGAAATAAATATGAACATCGAAGAATTAAGAGACAATTGCTTAGCCATCAAGGGCTGTACGGAATCAACTCCTTTTATAGACCGCAATGTATTGGTTTTTAAAGTAATGGAAAAGATGTTTGCCTATATTCCCTTAGCACCTAAGGATGGAAGACTTAGGGTGTATTTGAAATGCCATCCCGACAGGTCGGTAGAACTACGGGAACGATACTGTGGAATTACCGATAGCGAATGGAAATCCTTGTTGTGGAATAAGGTATATTTGGAAAGCGACGTACCGGATAAATTGATTGCCGAATTGATAATTCACTCTGCTGATGAAGTAATCAAAAAACTACCGAAAAAGAAACGGGAAGAATATGGAAATTATGATAACAGTTGAACGAACAAATTCGAATAACAAAGATTTCCAAAATCTTGTCCAACAGTTGGATGATTATTTGGATAGAATAGATAAAACGGCTCACTGTGCCTGTGAACCTTTCAATAAAATTGAAACTATTAAACATTCGATTGTCGTATATTGCGACAACGAAGCCGTTGGTTGTGGGGCGATTAGAGAATATTTGCCCGATACAATAGAAATAAAAAGAATGTTCGTTTTGGGAAAAAAGCGGCGAAAAGGAATTGCATCAATACTATTGGACGAATTGGAAAAATGGGCGAAGGAGTTGGGTTTTAAAAAGTGTATCTTGGAAACAGGAGAAAAATTACCTGAAGCCATTCGTCTTTATCAAATGAAAGGCTATTCAAAAATTGCCAACTACGGACAATATGAATGTTTGGGCAGCAGTGTTTGTTTTGCAAAGGATATTTAAGACAATGCGTGCAAAAAAAATGCAACAAATGTGGAATGTAAGATAAGGTATTGAAAAAAATTAAAAATAAGTACACTTATTATATGCTTGTATATTATTTTTTATTATCTTTGCAGCCTCAAATATCTTATTTATTAATTTAAAAATGTATTATTATGTGGACAAAATCTCATTCAATCGTAACCAAAGAGGTTACAAAAGAACAAATGTGGAAACTGTGGTCGGACGTAAATAGTTGGGCTACGTGGGACAAAACTATTGAATTTGCAAGTTTAGAAGGCAAATTTGAGGCAGGCAATGTTTTTTATTTTCAGCCAAAAGGCGATTCAAAAATCAAAATGAAAATTTATAAAACTGTCGAAAATAAAGAATTTACAGACCTCACTGTTTTTCCTTTGGCAAAAATGTATGGCAAACATACTTTTGAAGAAACGCCTGAAGGACTAAAAATTACAACCACGATGACGGTCGTTGGAATTTTAGGCTTTTTGTGGCGCAAACTTGTGGCGCAGAAAATCGTTGATGACCTGCCTGTTGATATGATAGAGCAAATAAAGGCGGCGCAAGAAATAATTATGTAAAATGAAATCTATAGATAATACTTTTAGCGTAGAAAACGCGGAAGATAGTTCGGGCTTTTTATTGTGGCAAGTTACCTCTTTGTGGCAACGCAAAATTAGGGACTCATTGAAACAATATGACTTGACCCATTCTCAGTATGTTTTATTGACTTGTCTTCATTGGTTAAAATTACACGGGCAAGAAGTTACACAAATTGTCTTATCGTCAAACTCAAAGATAGACCCTATGACAACTTCTACTGTTTTAAGAACATTGCAGAAGAAAGGGTTCATTCAGAGAAAGGAAGATTTAACTGATACAAGAGCGAAGAAAATTGACATTACGGAACAAGGAAAAGAAATCGTAAAAAAAGCCGTAGTTACAGTAGAAACAGCAGATAAAGAATTTTTTGCACTATTAGGCGACACAGCCAATAAGTTTAATGAAACTTTGGTTGCGTTGATAAAACAATGAGAATGATAGCGAAACTGTCGGCGGACGTGCCATTTGACACGTCCGCTTACCTAAAATTTTAGGCATTATATCACTTCAAAAAATAGCAGAATTTTGATAGTTAATCGTAAAATATCAGATTACCTATCAAAATTTCACTATTTTTGCAGAAATTTTTTATCTCAAGAAATGGAAAAATTAAAGAACATAGGGCTTATTCCCATAAATAAGGACATTTTATATTCGTTGTACAACGATTTGAAGCGTCCCGATGAAAAGGTATCTGAATTAGAGCGTAAAGGGCTTGTAATTAGAGTAAAGCGGAATCTGTATGTCGTTTCGCCAAAAGTGCATAATCAGAAAATTTCAACTGAACTTGTGGCAAATCATTTATACGGACCGTCATACATTTCGCTCGAATCTGCTCTTGCGTATTACGGATTGATTCCCGAAAGAGTTTTTACGATGCGTTCGGTTACTACAAAGTTGCACAAGCAGTACGATACGCCGCTGGGACATTTTGAGTATGTAAAAGTACCTGCCCAATATTACCCGATTGGTGTCAGACAGGAGATTATAGACAATTCTTACGCCTTTCTGATTGCCACGCCCGAAAAGGCATTGTGCGACAAGATTGTTACCACGCCCAATTTGCGCCTACAATCTGTTAAGGCAATGCGCGAGTATTTGGAAGATGATTTGCGGATTGATTTTTCGGTTGTTCAAAAATTTGATTTGGATATTATTCGGCAATGTGTTGAGGTGGGAAGGAAGAAGGGGGAATTAAAGTTGTTGGAGAAATTATTAAAAGAAATACAATATGAAAGAGAATAAAACGTTCAATGCCCTAATTGCAAGAGGATTTGATAGTAATTTGGCAAATATTCTCATAGGAAAGGGATATACAGTTATTAAACTCCAAAACGAGAAAGAAGATACTCTTAAAGAGTTAGGCATTGATGAAAAATTGATAACTGTGTTATTTGAGAAACGCCCACCGATACCTGAAGAAACAGTAAATAAACTTTTATACGAATCAAAAAGGACTTGCTGTATTTGTAGAGATAATTCAAAAAGTATAATCATTCATCATATAGAAGAATGGTATATCAGTCATAATCATAATGAAGAAAATTTAGTTATATTATGTCTTCAACATCACGACGAAGCACATACAAAACGAAAATTATCATTAAATCTATCCAAAGATAATATTCTTGCTTCTAAAAAACGATGGACAGAAGAAGTCAAATCGTTGGATAGAAAAGTTATTTTAAATTTGGTTTTAATACCAAATTATTCTCATTGGGATTATTTCAATCATAATCGTATTTTTGAATTATACATTCAAAATAATATTTCAAATAGTAATTTTAAAACAACAAGTCAAGTTAAAAACTTACATTTGATTAATGAATTAGGCACGTTCTCATTAGATAAAGTTCCAAATTATATGCATCTTTATCATTTTGGTAACGGATATTTAAAATATAATTATATGTCAGAATTGTTTTATGCTATTCTTCAAAAATTACCTTTTATTGATATTACCGATAAATTCACGAAAAATAATATAAAATCCCTGATACAAGTGGGTACATATATTGCTATTCAAGCAGGATTTTATTTTAAACAAGAAAAAAAAGATTTATTTAGAAAAGGGTATTATGAAAAACGAGGAATAAAAATAGAATTTATAATTGACCCATATGAATGCACAAGTGTATCATCTTATTGTTGTCATATTTCTGGGCATAAAACAGCTACAGTAATAGCATTAATAAAAAGCATAATAGAAGATAAAAAACAATTATTAATAACCGTTAGTTGTTTGTCAATAGGTTGTAATATGAGAAAACACATATATAACGAGAATAGAGACATAAATTTAATGATAGGTAATAATTTATACGAAGAAGATTATGATGAATAACCCAATTTTTGAAAATATGCTGTCGCAATATTCGCCGACAACAAAAGAGGAAAAAGACAACGCCACTCACGAGGTGATGCAGCAAATCACATTGGCAGGACTTATATTGCGCCATGCACTGTCCCGCAGGGACAACACTTTATTAACCGTATGCTTTAGCTTACGGACAAAGCAAGTCGCACACTATCAAAGTCCCGCAGGGGCGACACTTAATACAATAAAATTATGAGTTACGTCAATCTACTAATCCACGCAGTGATTCGTACAAAAGCAAGCGAACAAACTTTGCCTGCAGACGACAGCGTAAAATTTCTCTATCAGGAAATGTGGGGAATAATCAATAACAAAGGCGGTTATCTTTATCGTATCAATTCGATGCCCGACCACGTGCATTTGCTTTTTACTATACCTGCAACAATCTCTTTGTCGGAGTTTATGCAAGCATTAAAAGGGTCTTCAAGTAAGATTCTTAAAACAAAAGAAGGCTTTGAGCATTTTGTTGCTTGGGGCGAAGGATATGCCGCATTATCCAAAAGTATGGAAGATAAACAGAAGATAATCAATTATATAATTAATCAACAAGAACACCATAAAACAGTAACATTCAAAGATGAATATATTGCATTTATCAAGGAAATGGGCTTGGATTTTGACGAGCGCGATTGGGGCAGGTAGTCAAGTGTCGTCCCTGCGGGACTTTTGGGAGAGTGAGTTGTCGCCTGTCCGTATGCTGAAGCATACGGTTAATAGAGTGCTGTCCCTGCGGGACAACGAAAGAAAAAATCTGCGTGCTAAAAAAAAATAATAATATGCAACAACAAAATCAACCCTTCCGCTTTATGTCCTTCCAAGAATGGGTGCCCGACTCGTGCCGCTTCTGGATTTATATGCTGTTTCTTGCGTGTTTCCAGTTTTCCAACGGTATGTATTTTACTGCTATGATTCAAATGGCGGTCAGCC